>JAFRNO010000389.1 GCA_017430155.1 Kiritimatiellia bacterium
AGGTGTTCAGGCGGAACATGCGCTTCTTCGCCTTCACGACCTCCATCACGCGCTTGCCCTCGCCGACCGTGCGCGTCATGGGCTTCTCGCACCAGATGTCCTTGCCGGCGTTCGCGGCCATCACGCTCATGCAGCCGTGCCAGTGCGGCGGCGTGCAGATGTGGACGATGTCCACGTCCTTATCGGCCAAAAGCGCCATGAAGTTCCTGAACGCCTTCACCTTGCCCCAGCCGTTCTTCTCGGCGCAGGCGAGGCCGTGCAGCTCGCGCTCCTTCCACGGGTCGCACAGGCCGATCAGGCGCGAACCCTTGAACGGCAGGTGGTTCGCGGAGTGCGCGATGCAGCCGAAGCCGATCAGCGCGCGCGTGAGCTGGTTGGACGGCGCCGTGTCGCCCCACAGGACGCGCGCCGGCGCGATCGAGAACAGCGAGGCGGCGCCCGCCGCCTGCAGGAATCCTCTACGAGTTGCTTTCATTGATGCTTTTCCTTTTGTTGGTGATTATAGGACAAAGGACAGACGACAGAAGACAAGGGATGGTGAATCATCCTCTGTCCTTCGTCTTTTGTCTTCTGTCCTCCATGATTTCAAAACTCAACTCTGTCCGAGCAGACGCTTCGCGGCGAGGGCGATGTCGCCCGCGCGGTCGTTTCCTCCCTCGCGCTCGATCGCGAAGTTGCCCTTGTAGCCGGCCGCCTTCAGTTCCGCGAGGAAACGCGGCGCGTCCACCTCGCCGTCGCCCCACGGCACCTCCGTGCCCCAGGTGCCGGGCTTCTTCGTGAGCACGGCGTCCTTGAGGTGGACGTGGCGGATCCACGGCGCGAGCGTGCGCACCGCCTCCACGGGGTTGCCCTTCGCGTAGAGGATCATGTTCGCGGGGTCGAAGTTGACGCCCGCGCCCGGCACCGTCGGCATGAACTTCGCGAGATCCGACGCCGTCTCCTGCCCCGTCTCGAACGCCACCGGCACGCCCGCTTCGCCGCACGTGTCGACGATGAACTTCACGCGGTCGGTGTATTTTTTCAGCGCGACGGGGTCGCTTTCGTCGAGGAAGCCCGCATGCAGCGTGAGCACGGGGGACTTCAGCTCGGCGGAGAGCTTCGCGCCGGCGACGACGATCTTCTTGTTCGCCTCCCAGGCGTCGTCCGGCACCACGCCGCCCGTCTTCTTGATCGTGTCGAGCGTGGAGTAGTCCTCCTGCGGGAACCCGATCATCGTGGCGGAAAGCTTCCACTCGCCGGAGGCGAGGCGCGCCTTGACGCGGTCGAGCGCGGCCGCGCCCTCCGCCGCGCCGTGGCGCGAGCCACCCTCGAGGAACGGCTGGAGCGCGAGGTGGATGCGCGCGAGGCCGAGCTTCTTCATCTCGGCGGCGACGTCGTCGAGCGGCTTCTGGAAGCTCCAGCTGCACACGCCGAGGTTCTCGGCCGTCACGTACGGGCCGTCCGCGCGACAGCCCGGCAGAGCGGCCGCCGCGGTGGCCGCCGCGGCCGTCTGCAGGAAATCTCTTCTGCTGATCATGTAAAGTGCTCCGATTATGAGGAGGTAGAAACGCCTACATTTTCTCACAACCGGGGCATTTCCGCAAGCACAAACCGTCAAGATGACAACGGCTCACTTGGACGCTTCGTACGCCGTCACTTGAAGTTCCGTATGGCTTCACAATCCGCCGCCGGATAGTTCCCGGGATCGACGCACTCCATCACGATGCCGGCTGCGCCGCACCGCACGGCGATGTCCATCAGGCGGCGGATCGCCTCGGGCGAGCTCACGCCCGCCCACCGCGCGAGCTGCTCGTAGGACGGCTGGTTCTTCGAGAAGTTGTAGGCGCGGATCGGGAAGTACACCTTGCACCGTCCGTTCACGTACTTCATGACGTGGCGGAAAATGCGCTCGGTGGAGCCGAACGGGTCTTTCTCATCGGCGGAAATGGACACCACGGCGAGTCCGTCGACAAGCCCATCATCCACCACCTTCTGCCAATCGAACCCGCACCCCGCGTAGTTCCAGTCAGGGCCGTCCTCGATGCGCACGTTGCCGATGGTGATGACGAACGGGACGTTTCGTCCCGTCGCGCGGATCTCCTCACGGATCGCGCGGTAGTAGGCGTAGTGCCCGCACGCGACGACCTCCAGCCAGCGCGGGTCGTGGAAATCCGCCGGCGCCGCTTCGCCCGGATGCCGCCGCGCCCATTCCTCCAGGTTCGGCTTCACGTAGTCGTCGCGCGGACCATATCCGCCGTTGCGCGTCGTATCGAGGTAGATCATCTGCGCGCCGCGCGCGAGGATCTCGCGCACGATCGCCCGCCGATGCGCGATCACCTCCGGGTACGCGAAGGACGCATGGTGCATCCCCATCTTGCCGTCCGCCGACCGGCACCAGTACTGCGGATGGTCGAGCGTCCAGCTGTCGAGGCTCCAGTAGCGCCCGCCATGCGCGTCCTCCTGCAGCAGATGCGCCCCCGCGCACTTCACCTGCGGCAGGTCGACGCACAGACCGAACACCGTCCGAAGCGCGTCCGGCTCGCAACGCTGGTAGCGGACCCAGCCGCGCACGGGCAGCGTGAGCGGCACGCGGCGCTTGTCGAGCGGCGTCTCCACGACCGAAAGGTCCATCGCCTCGCTCGCATAACGCGGGACGGAGCCGGAATGCGTGCGCCAGAGAATCGTGTCCGCTCCCGTCTCCAGCACCCGCTCCAGGACCTTGCGCATTCCGTCCGTGGTTTCAGTGTCCATCTCCGGCGCGTAGTCGAAACCGTCCACGAGTGCGATCTTTTCCAACGCGCACGCCGTCCCCGCCGCCAAGGCGAGGGCCACACAAGCTGTCCATCTCTTCATCGCGTCACCTCCCGACGATAGACCTTTCCGTCACGGTCGTAGATGATCGACTTCCCGTCCGGACTCCACGCCGGCGCGTACGCCGCCTCATAGAGCGAAGTGAGGTATGTGCGCTGTTCGGGATGGTCGAGCGGCGAGACGACGAGCCGCCATGGCTCGCGGAACTTCGCAAGCTCGGCGCGGA
>JAFRNO010000390.1 GCA_017430155.1 Kiritimatiellia bacterium
CGCCAGTGGTCGCTGCGCGACGATTCCGCGCTGCGCTTCAAGGGCCTCGGCGACTTCGACGCGGAGATGATCCGCGTGGTCGCGTCGCACCGCGCGCTGCGCGGCACGTCGCCCGTGCTCCTCGCGGCGAACGACGCCGACCAGACGCTCGCGTTCTGGCGCGGCGGACTCGTGTTTGTGTTCAACTTTAGCGCGGCGCAGTCGTATTCCGACTACTCCGTGCTCGTGCCGCCCGGCAGCTACAGGCGCGTGCTCGACACGGACGAGGTCCGCTTCGGTGGCCAGGGCCGCATCGCGGCGCGCCAGACGTTCTTCAGTGAACCGTCCGTCGTCGGCAACGAGCGGATTGACCACGTGAAACTGTACCTGCCGGCGCGTACGGCAATCGTCCTCCGGACAGAAAGGAAATAGATGAACAGGAGAAGTTTTATCAAGTCGGCTGCGGCGTTTCCGCTTTTCGGCATCGGGGGCGCGGCGTTCGGACAGTCCCGCGCGCGGCAGATCGCGAAGGGCGCGCAGATGCGCGTGGCGGTGATCGGCTGCGGCGCGCGCACCCATTCGATTCTCGAGCCGATCCTGCGCGAGCGCGTGGTCGCACTCGTCGACCCCGACCCCGCGCAGATCGCGCGCGTCCGCGCCCTCGGCAAGAAACTGCCGAACGGCGCGAACATGGAAGGTGTGCGCGTGTTCGCCGACTACCGCGAGCTGTTCGACAAGATGGGCGATTCGCTCGATGCCGTCTTCATCGCCACGCCGAACCACCACCACGCGCTCGCCACCGTGCTCGCGGCGCGGCGCGGCATCCACGTGTTCGTCGAGAAGCCGATGGCGCACACGCTGGAGGAGGCACGCGCGATGGGCGCGGCCGCCAAGGCGTCCGGCATCGTCACGCAGGTGGGCAACTTCGGGCACTCCACGAAGGCGATGCGCGTGTGCGTGGAGTCGATCAAGCGCGGCCACATAGGCGAGATACGCGAGGTGTGGTGCTACGACGACCGCGTGAACGCCATGCGGTACCGTCCGCCGGCCGCGAAGCCGCCCGCCGGGATGGACTGGGACCTCTGGTGCGGCGGCAGCCCCGTATGCGACTACTACGGCCCCACGGAGGACCACCAGGGGCTCCACCCGCACGACTGGCACAGCTGGATCAACTACGGCAACGGGTCAATCGGCAACATGGCCACGCACATCATGGACGCCGCGTTCTGGTCGCTCGACCTCGGGAGCGTGCATCCGCTTTCCGTCGAGACGCACGACGTCCAGTTCGCCTGCGACGGCGCGTGGGCGTGGCGCGACACGCTCGAATACCGCTTCCCCGCGCGCGGCGACCTGCCGCCCGTCACCCTGCACTGGTATGACGGCCTCCGCGACGGCATCCCGTTCGACAAGGCGCATATCGGCCGGAACGGCCACCCCGCGAAGCGCGAGTACCTCAACCTGCCGCCGGTCATCGCGAAGTACGAGCGCGAGTTCCACCTGGAGAAGGCGCCGTTCGCGCCGATGGGCACGATCTTCGAGGGCTCGAAGGGCGTGATCTGGTTCAGCCACCACTCGATGATCCGCTTCTTCCCGAAGCACCTCGGCAAGGAGATGAAGAAATTCCCGGGCTACAAGTCCACGGAACACGTCCACGAGTTCTACAACGCCATCGTCGACCGCCGCGAGGCGAACACGAACTTCGGCTTCTCAGTGCCGCTCGCCGAGACGCTGCTCCTCGGCAACGTCGCGGCCCGTTCGGGTCTGGGCAAGCTGCTCTGGAACGGCACGCGCATCACGAACAAGCCCGAAGCCAACGCCTTCCTCTCTGCGCCCGTCCGACCCGGCTGGTCCCTCCCCGCATGATCGGGATGAGAAAGCTCCTCTTGTCGGCATTGGCCGTGATTCTCACGGCAGGGGCGCCGTCCCGCGCCGACAACGGACGGCTGGTGGGTTTGTTCTACTTCCTGTGGCTCGGCGAGCACGGACGCGGCGCGCCGCGCGATGTGACGAAGATCCTCGCGGCCGACCCGGACGCGGGGCGCAAGCCGGACAGCCCTGTCTGGGGTCCCGTCGGCTGCTACCACCACTGGGGCGAGCCGCTCTACGGCTACTACTACTCGGACGACGAGTGGGTCGTGCGCCGCCACATGAAGCTGATCATGCAGTCGGGGATCGACTTTCTCTTCTTCGACACGACGAACGGCCCCATCTACGAACGCAACGCGAAGCTCGTCATGCGCGTCCTCCAGGAATACCATGACGCGGGGTGGAAGGTGCCGAAGGTCATGTTCTACACGAACAGCGCCTCGGGGAAGACGGTGCGGCGCATCTACGACGCGGTCTACAAACCTGGTTTTGCGAAGGACGTGTGGTTCCGCCTGGACGGCCGACCCGTCATCGTGGCGAAGAAGGACGACTGCGACGACGAGACGAAGGCGTTCTTCACGATCGTCAAATCGCAGTGGCCGAACGAGCGTTCGAAGAAGGGCGGCTGGCCGTGGATGGACTTCACGCGTCCGCAGCGCGTCTTCGCGGGCGAGGAAGTCGCGAAGAGCGTCATGAACGTGTCGGTCGCGCAGCATCCGCAGCTCCGTTTCGGCGACAGCGCGATGTACGGAGAGAAGGGGAACCGCGGACGCGCCTTCCACGACGGCGCGAACGACCCCGCGCCGGATGCGTGGACGAAGGGATTCAACTTCCGGGAGCAGTGGGCGCGCGCGCTGGAGGCGAAGCCGGACATCGTGCTCGTCACGGGCTGGAACGAGTGGATCGCGGGACGCTGGAAAGGGCGCGCGGACCGTCCGATCATGTTCGTCGACTGCGCGAACGCGGAGTACTCGCGGGACGTCGAGATGATGCGCGGCGGCTACGGCGACGCCTATTTCCTCCTGCTACGCGAGAACGTGCGGAAGTTCAAGGAGATTTCCGACGATGCCCCCAATCCGCCTTTGACGGGCAAACGTTACAGATGCTTCGCCGACTCCGCGATGCCGCGCGACGCGAAGGGCTACGGGACGAACTACGTGAACCGCACGCAGCGCAACGCGCCCGAATGGATCGACGTGAGCCACGACGCGCACGCGGTCACGTTCAAGGTGAAGACGCAGAAGCCGGTCGTCGGCAAAGAAGGGGAAGGGGATTTCATGAAGATCCTCGTGAACGGGAAATGCGTCAATGCGCGCGGCGAGATGAAGATCGTCGGAGACGTGATGACGCTCAGGGTGCCCAGACGGGCGTTGGGCCTCGCGCACGGCAAGGTCCGCTTCGGGTTCAAGTTCGTCGATTCGACCGAACCGTGCCGTGATCCGCTCGACTTCTACGACCACGGCGTCGTCGAACCCCTCGGACGGCTGGAGTTCATTTACAAAGGTGAGGGGATGTGATACAATTCGGGCATGAAAAACTTTCTCTCATCTTGCGGCGGAGTGCTGCTTATCAAAGAATGACAACAAGGAGACAAAATGGACAAGAGCAGAAGAGAGTTCCTGAAGGGGACCGCGTGGATGGGCGTGGCCGCGATGGCCGCCGGACATCTGGCCGCCCAGGCTGCGGAGAACCGGCCGGGATGCGCCGTCGGCGCGCCGATGCACGGGTTCCGCGTGGCGCCGATTAAGCGCATCCGCGTGGGCGTGATCGGCGTGGGCGCGCGCGGCACGCCGGCCGTGCACCGCATCGCCCAGATCCCCGGCTGCGAGGTGACGGCGATCTCGGACATCAACCCCGTGCGGCTCGACGCCGTGCAGAAGTGGATGAAGGAGCACGGCCTTCCCGCGCCGAAGGAGTGGAGCCGCAACGGCGACAAGGACGCATGGAAGGGGGTGTGCGATTCCGACGTCTGCGACGTCGTGTACTCCGCCACGCCGCGCCCGCTCCACTGTCCGATCAACGTCTACGCGATGGCGCACGGCAAACACGTGTTCCAGGAGGTGCCGGGCGCGTTCAGTCTCGACGAGTGCTGGGAGACCGTGGAGGCCGCGGAGAAGTACCGTCGCCACTGCATGATGCTGGAGAACTGCACGTACGGCGAGGAGGAGATGCTCGTGTTCAACCTCATCAAGAAGGGGAAGCTCGGCGAGATCGTCCAGGCCGAGGTCGGCTACCAGCACGACCAGCGCTCGCTGCAGTACAACCCGCGCGACGGCGTGTTCTGGCGCATCGACCGCCACATGAAGCACCACGGCAACTACTATCCTACGCACGGACTCGTCCCCGCGGGGCGCTGCCTCGACATCAACCGGGGCGACCGCTTCGAGTACCTCGTCTCGATGGAGACGAAGAGCGCGTCATTCGAGGCGTTCGGGCAGGCGAACTTCCCGCCGGACGACTGGCGGCACAAGGCGAAGATGGTGAAGGGCGACATCAACACGTGCCTCATGCACACCGCGCAGGGGAAGACGCTCTCGCTCATCCACAACGTCTGCACGCCGCGTCCGTACGACCGCGGCAACCTCTTCATGGGCACGAAGGGCATCTACCGCAGCTATCCTTCGCTCCTCATGGCCTGGGAGGAGAAGGTCGGCGACGGCGGCGCGCACAAGTACTTCGACGAGGCGAAGGCGCAGAAGATCAAGGAGGAGTACCGCCATCCGTTCTGGAAGGTGGCCGGCGAGATCGCGAAGAAGGTCGGCGGGCACGGCGGCATGGACTTCGTGATGGACCTCCGCTGGGCGTACTGCCTGCAGAACGGCCTGCCGCTCGACACGGACGTGTACGACCTCGCCACCTACTCGTCGATCGTGGAGCTCTCCGAGCGCAGCGTCAACGCGCGCTCCTCCGCGATCGACTTCCCGGACTACACGCGCGGCGGGTGGAAGACCGCCCAGCCGTTCACCGTGGACGAAATCGACATGGACAAGTTCGACTTCACGCACGGCGTGGCGAAGGACAAGGACGCCCAGAAAACCTGAAAACCAACCTGCTGATTGCCGCTCTTGGGAGTTGAATCGCAGGGGCGGTTTTGGTATACTGTCCGCACAGGAAAACAGGAGATTCTATGGGCGGATTTTGCGGCGTCATATCAAAAGAGGACTGCGTGGCAGACCTCTTTTTCGGTACAGACTACCATTCCCACCTCGGCACGCAGCGCGGCGGGCTGGCGGTGTTGGGCGAAAAGGGCTTCCAACGGGCCATCCACAACATCCAGAACGCGCCGTTCCGGTCGAAATTCGAGAACGATTTCGCCAAATTCAATGGATCGGCGGGACTGGGCGTCATTTCGGACACGGACCCGCAGCCCCTCATCGTCGCGAGCCGTCTCGGCACCTACGCGATCGTCACGGTGGGCATCCTCACGAACATCGAGTCGCTCATGGCGGAGATGTTCGCCGAGCGGCACATGCAGTTCCAGTTCTCCACCACGTCCGGCGTGGTCAGTCCCACGGCCGTGGTGGCCGCGCTGATCGACTCGCAGGATTCGTTCGTGGAGGGCGTCAAGTACGCGCAGTCGCGGATCGAGGGGTCCTGCTCGCTGATGATCCTCACGGAGGAAGGCCGCTTCTACGCGGCGCGCGACCGCTACGGGCGCACCCCGATCATCTTCGGCAGGAAAGAGGGCTCGCTCATCGCCACGCAGGAGAGCTGCATCTTCCCGAACCTCGGCTACGAGCACCTGCGCGACATCGGCCCCGGCGAGATGGTGGAGGCGACGCCGGACGGCCTCACCACGCTCATCGAGCCTGGCGAAGAAATGGCGATCTGCTCCTTCCTCTGGGTCTACTACGGCTATCCCGCCTCGACCTACGAGGGGCGCAACGTGGAGATGGCGCGCTATCGCTGCGGCGGCTACCTCGCGCGGCGCAATCCCGTGGAGGCGGACAGCGTGGGCGGCGTGCCCGACTCGGGCGTCGCGCACGCCCTCGGCTACTCGCAGGAGTGCGGCACGCGCTACGCGCGTCCATTCGTGAAGTACACGCCCACGTGGCCGCGCTCCTTCATGCCGCCCGACCAGCGCCAGCGCGACCTCATCGCGCACATGAAGCTCATCCCGATCCCCGGCCTCATCAAGGACAAGCGTCTCGTCTTCTGCGACGACTCGATCGTGCGCGGCACGCAGTTGCGCCAGCAGGCGAAGCGCCTCTGGGGCGACGGCGCGAAGGAGATCCACATGCGCATCGCCTGCCCGCCGCTCGTCTACGGGTGCAAGTTCATCAACTTCTCGCGGTCGAAGTCCGTGTACGACCTCGCCACGCGCCGCTACATCCGCGACGTGGAAGGTGACGACCCGAAGGCCGTGGAGAAGTACCTCGACCCCGACGGCGAGCCGTACAAGAAGATGGTGGACAAGATCCGAAACGACCTCGGTCTCACGTCGCTCGCGTTCCAGCGCCTCGACGACCTCGTCTCCGCCATCGGCCTGCCGAAGGAAAAGCTCTGCACGTATTGCTGGACGGGCAAGGACGTTTCGGAGAAGGGCGGATGTCCCTGCGGCGGGAAGTGCGGGAAGAGAATGACGAATGACGAATGACGA
>JAFRNO010000391.1 GCA_017430155.1 Kiritimatiellia bacterium
CGCGGAGATCATCTCGCGCTTCTCCGAGCTGAACGGCGGCCTCATCTCGATCTTCATGTACGGCGTCAAGCCCGAGGCGAACGCCTACCTGATGGACATGCTCACGCGCTGCAACCGCGGCGGGTGGTCGTGCCACAAGGGCCTGCGTTGGTGCGCCGCCCAGGGCATACCGGACCTGTTGAAGAAATTTGAGAAGCCGGTGCTCGCAGACGTCGCTGTGATCTTCACCGCCTCGTCCCGCGCCGAAACCTACCCCAAACTCGCGGCGAACCTCTGCGCGGACGAGCCCATCGAAATCTACGGCGTGTGCCCCGCGGACCAGAAGGAACTCGTTTTCCAGATGCGCGGCCTCAATGCCATGACGGCCTACGAAAGTGTCTTTACGTTGCCGTTCAGCTCGGCGAAGCCGTTGGACCGTGAACTGCGCACCGAATGGGCCACGCGCCGTCTCTACGAAATGATTGACATGTACACGCGCACGCCGAATCAGCGCCTGCAGTCGGACATGCATAAATTCGCCTCGGACTACGGAATCAAGATTCCCTTTGAAAAGGATATGAAATGAAAAGACCCCTCACCCTACTCGTCTGTGCCTCCGGTAGGGTGGAAACAGGCTCCTTTGACAAGCGGTAAAGTAGAATGTGGGCGTCGCCATGACGAATCGAATACCAGAATCATGCCTGGGACTTTTAACGAAAGAAAGGTCGAACACATGCCACGATACATCATTGACGAAATCGCGCTGACGCGCAATCTGGAGATTCTCGCGTCGGTGCGGGAACGCGCGGGGGTGAAGATCTTGCTCGCGCAGAAGGCGTTTTCGTGCTTCGAGCTGTACCCGCTTGTGGCGAAGTACCTCGACGGCGCGACGGCGAGCGGTCTCTTCGAGGCGCGGCTTGCGCACGAGGAGATGCCGGGGAAGGAGAACCACGTGTTCGCGCCGGCGTTCCGCGCGGAGGACATGCCGGAACTGCTGGGGATCGTGAACCACATCGTGTTCAACTCGCCCAGGCAGGTGGAGAAGTTCGGGGAGATGGCGCGCGCGGCGGGCGTGTCGGTGGGGCTGCGGGTGAACCCCGAGGTGTCCGTGGCGACAACGCCCGCGTACGATCCGTGCCGGCCCGGCTCGCGGCTGGGGGTGACGAGGGGTGGGATGGACGCCGCATGGGGAGGGTCGCAGTTTACTGCGACCGATGATTCGGACGCAATAAATTGCGTCCCTCCCGTAGCGGACGCGCAGGAGCGTGTCTCTCCCGTAACGGACGCGCAGGAGCGCGTCCCTCCCATCGACGGCCTGCACTTCCACTGCCTGTGCGAGCAGAGGGTGGAGGAGCTGCGCCAGGTGCTGGCGGGGTTTGAGGCGAAGTTCGGCGACCTGCTGCCGCAGATGAAGTGGGTAAACTTCGGCGGCGGGCACCACATCACGCGCGCCGACTACGACGTGGACGGGCTGGTGGCGCTTCTCCTCGACTTCCGCCATCGCTATCCGTACCTTACGGTCTACCTGGAGCCGGGCGAGGCGGTGGCGCTCAACGCGGGTACTCTTGAGGCGACCGTGCTGGAGATCCAGCCGCCGGGTGCGGATGGAATCTCGAACGCGATCCTCGACGTGAGCGCGGCGTGCCACATGCCCGACGTGCTGGAGATGCCGTACACGCCGCGGGTAAGTGGGGCTTCGCCCTTAAGTGGGCCTGCGGCCCTAAGTGGGGCTTCGCCCCTAAGTGTCGCTTCGCGACTAAGTTCCGAAGGAACACTTAGGCCCGAAGGGCCACATGGCGCCGCAGGCGCACTTAGTTCCGCAGGGACACTTAGGCCCGAAGGGCCACTTAATAACCTTTATCGCTTCGGCGGGCCGACGTGCCTCGCGGGGGACGTGATCGGCACGTACAGTTTCCCGCGGCCGCTCGCGGAGGGGGACCGGGTCGTGTTTGAGGACATGGCAATCTACTCGATGGTGAAAAACAACACCTTCAACGGCATGCCGCTGCCGTCGATCGCCGTGCGGCGCATGGACGGGACGGTGGAGACGTTGAAGGCGTTCGGCTACGCCGACTTCAAGGGCCGGCTCGGGTGAGTCACGGAAGGGCCGCGCCGACGAGCTTCGAGACGAGCTTGCCGTCCGCCTGCCCCTTGACGCGCGCCATCACTTCCTTCATCACGCGGCCCATGTCCTTCTTGGACGTGGCGCCGAGTTCGGCGACGGTCGCCTTGACCACTTCGGCCACCTCGGCCTCGGAGAGCTGCGCGGGGAGGTAGCCCTTGAGGAACTCGAGCTCGGTCTTCTCGTTTGCGGCGAGCTCGGCGCGTCCGGCCGACTCGAACTGCGCGATCGACTCCTCGCGCTGCTTCACGCCCTTGGCGACGACGGCAAGCACCACGTCGTCCGTGATGTCCTTGCCGGCGTTGACCGTGAGGTCCTTGACCTTTGCGATTACGCTGCGGACCGCGTTCACGGTCTGCATGTTATGGGCCTTCATGGCGTCCTTCATGTCGGCCATGAGCTTGTCGTAGAGTGCACTTGCCATATTCCTTTTCCTTCTTTGTTTTGACGCGGAAAGTATAGCACGGTTTCGCCCTGGTGGCAATCGTGGCGCCACGAATCGCGAAAATATGGTACAATACAGCACCCGTTAACAAAGGAGACACGATGAAGAACATCCTATTCGCCGCCGCGTGCGGCCTGACCGCCGGCGCGCTCGCGTACGCGCACGCGCCTTCCCCCCTCATGACCACCTGGGGCGAGCAGATCACGCCCGCCAACGCCTGGCGCGAGTATCCGCGTCCGCAGATGGTCCGGGCCAACTGGACGAACCTGAACGGCGAATGGGACTACGCCGTCACGAGCGTCACCAACACCCCCGGGCGTCCGAAGACGTGGGACGGCAAGATCCTCGTGCCGTTCTGCCTCGAGAGCGCGCTCTCGGGCGTGGGGCGTCTTCTGGAGCCGGACCAGTTCCTCTGGTACACGCGCACGATCACGTGCGACCCGAAGCCGGGCGAGCGCATCCTCCTGCACTTCGGCGGCGTGGACTTCCGCACGATGGTGTTCATCGGCCACGACGAGGTGACGGACGTGCCGCACGAGGGCGGGCAGAACCCGTTCACGCTCGACATCACCGACTACGTGAAGCCCGGGGTGAACGAGCTGACCGTCTGCGTGTGGGATCCCACCGAAGACTTCATCAACTCGCGCGGCAAGCAGAGCTTCAAGCCGAAGGGCTGCTTCTACACGCGCGTCTCCGGCATCTGGCAGACGGTGTGGATGGAGACCGTGCCCGCGTGCCACATCGA
>JAFRNO010000392.1 GCA_017430155.1 Kiritimatiellia bacterium
ACCTCGGCGATCATCGAGGCGGGCGCAAGGAAGCGCGTGTCGTTCGCGCTCACGCGTCCTGCGAACGACGTAGCCGCCTTGGCCGCGTTCTCGAGGTCGGCGAAGGAGTACTTCCTCCCCTCCTCGTAGTCGGCGAGCGACCAGGTCGCGGTCTTCTCCTTGCCCTCCACGTAGTCCACGCCGTTCAGCTCTCGGCGGATGGACTGGATCATCCAGAGGCCCATGATGTTCTTGAGGAAGCGGAAGCGGTGCCACGCGCCGCCTTCGTTCGTGAAGTTCGCGGCCTTCGCCTCGGGCGTGGTGATCGGCTCGGCGTTCTCCACGCCGAGGAGGGACCACGTGCCGCTGGAGATGTAGACGGCCTGGTCGTCGCGCGCCGGGACGGCGAGGAAGGCGCTCCCGGTGTCGTGCGTGGCGGGCAGCACGACCTGTGCGTCGAAGCCGACCTCGGCCTGCACGTCAAAGGTAAGACAGCCCAGTCCGGTGCCGGGCATCTCCAAATTGCCGAAGATGCGGCGCGGGAGTCCGAGCTTGTCGATCACCTCCCAGTCCCAGTCCTTCGCGCGCGCGTTGACGAGGTTGCCCGTCGTCGCGTTCGTGTACTCGTTCGCCATCTTGCCCGTAAGGACGAAGTTCAGGTATTCCGGCACCATGAGGAGGCGCTGCGCCTTCTCAAGCTGCTCGGGATGCTCTTTCTTGAGCGCGGCGAGCTGGTAGATGGTGTTGAAGAGCATCTTCTGGATGCCGCAGCGGGCGTAGAGCTCGTCGGCGGAGATCGCCGCGTCCACGAGCGCGTCCGCGCCCTCCGTGCGCGCGTCGCGGTAGGCGACCATGTCGGAGCAGGGGATGCCGCGGTCGTCGAGGAGCACGAAGTCGACGCCCCACGTGTCGATGCCGATCGTGGCGGGGATCTTGCCGATCTCCTTGCACTTGGCGATGCCCTGCAGCACGCTGCGCGCGAGCGCCTGGTGGTCCCAGCAGTCAGGCCCGTCCTTGCGGACCTGGGAGTTGTCGAAGCGGTACACCTCCTCGAGGATCATCTTCCCGTCTTCGAGGTGGCCGAGGATGTGGCGTCCCGAGGACGCCCCGATGTCGATTGCGAGATGGTATGTCATGGACTTCCTCCTATTTGGAGCCGTAGCTGATCACGCAGAAAGAAACAAGGAGGACGACGATGCCGAGCGCGAGGCAGCCCTTCGTCTTCGCGCCGGTGCCCTTCCATTCGCCCATGAAGATGCCAAGCAACGACGAGAAGAAGATTGACGCGCCCATCACCACGGCGAAGCCGATGTACTTCAGATCGCCCATCTGCGGCTCGCCCACCTTCTGGCACGCGAACTGGCACGCCCAGATGACGCCCGCAAGCGACGCGAGCGCGATCGCCGCGAAGTTGCCGCCGAACATCTTGCCGTAGTCGCCGAACGTACCGTTCTTCCTGTTCTGCCACAGGCACCACGCCGCATTCACCACGAGGCCCCCCCACAGCACGACCACCAAGACGGGCATGCCGCACCAGGCCACTGGGGTCCCGGCCTCCTTCGCGGCGGTCTCCAGCGCCGCGCCGCTCTGCAGGCCGAAGTTCATGCCCGCCGACGCCACGCCGCTGAAGCACGCCACCAGGATGCCCTTCTTGAAATTGAACTCCGCCACGGACGCCTTCTTCTGCTCTTCCGAAAGCTCGCCCTCCTTGAACTTGCCGGCGAGGCCCACGAAACCGATGCCGATCAGTGACCCCACGACGCCCGCCAACACGATCTTCGCGCCGGTTGTGGCCACCAGCGCCCCGGCGTTGCCCGTCACGATCGGCGGGATGAGCGTGCCCGTCGCCGAACAAAGTCCGCACCCGATCGCCAAACCGAGGCCGATGCCGAGATAGCGGATCATCAAGCCCCACGTGAGGCCGCCCAGTCCCCACAGCGCACCGAATCCCGCGCACTGTGCCAACGTCGACGCCGGCACCTTGCCGAACGTCTGAAACGTGGCAGGACAGGTAATCAGCGCAAGCACGAGCGGGAATACCAGAAGGCCCGCCAGCGCGTAGAAGAGCCAGTAGCTTTCATACGCGACGCCCTTGATCTTCCTGAACGGGACGGCGAACACGGCCCCGGCGAGGCCGCCGAGGGCGAAGATGAGCGATCCGACCATCGGATTCGCGGAGACGGTTTCGGTCATGTCAGACTCCTTGCTTGAATGGTGATGGAAAGATTATACCACAAAAGGCGTCCGCCGCGTGCCGGAATGTTCGGCCTAGATGCGGGAGGGCGTGTCGATGCCGAGCAGGCGGAGGCCCGTGGAGAGGACCGTGCCGAAGAGCGCGCAGAGGCGCAGGCGCGCGTCGCGCACCGCCGGCTCGCTTTTGAGGATCGGCGAGCGCTGGTAGAACGAGCTGTAGAGCTGCGCCGTCTGGAAGAGGTAGTCGGCGAGGACGGACGGCTTGTAGTTCTCCGCCGCGCGCAGCACGGTGGGGCCGAACTGCAGGAGCTGGAGCGCGAGCTGCCGCTCGACGGGTTCGGC
>JAFRNO010000393.1 GCA_017430155.1 Kiritimatiellia bacterium
CGCCAGCAGGATGCGCGCGGCGCGGCGGTCAAGATGGAGGAGGCGCGTGACGACGCGCCCGCACGCCGCGCCGAGCAGCGTGACCGGGCCTTCGTAGCCGGCGCTGCCGCCGAGGCTCACCGTGAGCACGGAGGCCACCGACTTCACGGGGATGACGGTGCGGGGGATGTCCGCGTCCTGGTGGAACGCGCGCACCGCGGAGTCCGTGCCGCGCGCGTGCTCCACGCGGTCGAAGCGCGAGATGAGCAGCGCGCCCGCGAAGGCGCCGAGCGCAGGGAGGAAGAAGCGCACCCACGGGTTCGTGACGAGTCGCACGGCCTCGTCCATCTGCACGATCATCCACTCGAACCCCGCCGTCACCACGCCCGTGACCGCGCCGAGCAGCGCCGCCTCGAGGAAGTAGCGCCCGGTGCGGAACGACATGCCGCGCCCCGAGAAGAAGAACTTCCACGAGGCGAGGGAAAGGTCCTTGGAGAGGTCGCGGAGCATCGTCAGCCGTTTTTCTTCGCGGCGATCTCCGCGCCGAGCGCGGCGCCGTCCTTGCGCGAACGCGCCTTGAGGAAGATCCGCAGCGGCGCGCCCTCGAGGCCGAACCGCGCGCGGATCGCCTTCTCGAGGTACGTGAGGTACGCGGGCGTGACGAGCTTCGGGTCGTTCACGAACAGGCGCACGGTGAGGGGATCGGTGCCCACCTGGAGGCCGTAGTAGACCTTGAGGCGCTTGCCGTTCTTCATCGGCGCGAGCGTGCGCTTCGTGGCCTCCACGAGCGTGCGGTTCAGGACGCCCGTGGGCATCTGCGTCTGCACGCTCGAGGCGACGGCGTCGATCGCGTCGACGGTCCGGCGGATGTTGTAGCCCGTCTTCGCACTGCAGTAGACGACGGGCGCGTACGAGATGAACGGCATCATGCCGCGCAGGACGGGCGTCGCCTTCGCCTCGGTCATCCCCTTCTCGACGGCGAGGTCCCACTTGTTCATGAGAATCACGCACGCGCGGTGCGCGTCGAGGATCTTGCCCACGATGCGCATGTCCTGCTTCGTGGGGCCGAGCTCGCTCTCGAGGACGAGCAGCACCACGTCGGCCTCCTCGATCGCCTTTTCGCTGCGGAAGAGGGAGAAGTTGTCCACGCTCGTCTTGGACATCTGCGTGTGCTTCTTCATGCCGGCGGTGTCCACGAGCGTGTAGTGGCGCGCCGTCGCGCCCTTCCCGATCGTGAACGGCACGTCCACGCAGTCGCGCGTGGTGCCGGGGATGTCGCTCACGATCACGCGCTCGGCGTTGAGGAGACGGTTGATGTAGGAGCTCTTGCCGGCGTTGGGGCGGCCCACCACCGCGACGCGCAGCGGACGCGCCTGCGTGGCCTCAACGGCGGGCGGCAGCTTGCCGGTGGCGAACTGGACGAGCGCGGACACCCCGCGCCCGTGCTCGGCGGAGACAGGGAACACGGGCATGCCGAAGCGGGCGAACTCGTCGGCGAGCGCGTCGTCCTCGGTGCGGTCGCACTTGTTCGCGGCGATCGCGCAGGGCACGCCCGACTCCCGCACGCGCTGAAGCACTTCCTCGTCGAGCGGCGTCACGCCCGCGCGGACGTCGACGACCACGAGGCACACCGCCGCGTCCGACACCGCCACCGCGGCCTGCTGGCGCGTCTCGGCGGCGAGGGGATCCTCGCTCCCGGGCGTGCGGTCGAAGGCGAGCCCGCCCGTGTCCACGAGCAGGAAGCGCTGGCCGTTCGCCTCGACCTCGCGCGCCACGCGGTCGCGCGTGACGCCGGGCTGGTCGAACACGATGGCGATGCGCGCCTTGGCAATGCGGTTGAACAGCGCGCTCTTGCCCACGTTCGGGCGGCCGACGATCGCGACGACGCGCCCGGGGCCGGCGGTGGTGGTTTCGTTCATGTCAGAAGACCCGTTTCTTGTAGAGGTAGAAAAGCAGCCCGACGATGCTGGCGGCGAGGACGGCGGAAAGCGTGATCAAGACGGCGAACGCATGCTCGTATTCCGCCAGCGGCAGCTTGACGTTCATGCCGTACACCGAGGCGATGAGCGTCGGGGCCGCGAGGAGAATCGTGGCCGCCGTCATGTACTTCATCACGTTGTTGAGGTTGTTGTTGATGACGCTCGCGAACGTGTCCATCGTGCCGTTCAGGACGGCCGCGTGGATCGTCGCCGTCTCGAGAGCCTGCTGGTACTCGACCGCCGCGTCGTCCAGCACGTCGCGGTCGTCCTCGCTCATGTTCAGCTGCCGGGCGTGGTCAAGGCGGTTCATGAGGATGTTGTCCGCCTTCAGGGACGTGGAGAAGTAGACGAGAGACTTCTGGTAGGTGAGCAGCTTCAACAGCGCCTCGTTGCTGATCGACTCGTGGAGTCCGTCTTCGAGTTCGTCGATTTTCGCGTGCATGTCGCGCAGGTAGCGCAGAAAAAGCACCGCCGCATGCCAGAGGAGGCGGAAGAGGAAGCGGTTCTGGTCCGCCGGCGGGCAGACGCGCCGGATCTGGTCGAGGAAGGCCCCCGTCACGGGTGTCGACTGCGAACAGAGCGTGATGACGCTTCGGCCGAAGAGGACGATACCCAACGGTATCGTCTCGTAGGGAAGCACCGTTTCGTCGTCCTCCTCGCCGCGCACCGGATACGGTACGTGCACGATCACGAGAGAGAAGCCGTCCTCGCTCTCGAAACGCGGACGTTCCTCGCGGTCGAGGGGGTCGGTGAGAAAGTCGCGCGGCGCCTGCGAGAAAGTAAGCACCTGCTCTAGCTCCGCCGTGGTGGGTTCCGAGAGGTTGATCCAGCACGAATCACACAGATCGGAGGTCTCTTTCAGACCACCGTTCTCCCATCTGTAGATTGTCATCATGGACGTACCTCCTTCCTGTCGGAAAAAACGCCGTATAGTTTCTCACTCTTTGCCGTGAATTGCAATCCCAAAATCCCAAAAAACGCGGCTCCCTCAAAGCATCACATTTCCATGCCGATCATTTTCAATATTTCACTTTACGCAACCCAAACGCTCCATCACATCAAACCCGCGCCGATCTGGCCAGCTCGTCACGTTGCGAAGAATCACCACGAGCGTCCGAGATAAGGGGTCATATCCCACAAAGGACGCCCCCCCGTAGATCATCCCCGCCCGATACACAACCCGTCGGCCGTTCGGCAACACGTGGACACGCAGAAGGCCGTAAACGGCCTCATCAGGGTAAGATTCAAGGGGACGGTCTTTGATGTAGGCATCCACGAGAGGCCAGCAGGAACGGAAGAACGCCATGCAGTCCGCCGCCGATGAAAAGAGCCCGCCCGTAGACCGTAACGCGTCGCCGAGCCGATGGTCGGGCACTTCGTGGCGACGACGTACAAACCACGGTAAATGCCCCGCGCACGCGCGCGTAAGGCGGTTCGTCTGATCGCCCTGCGGATCATATGTCGTATCCGCGAGGCCGCGCGGCCCAGTCAGCTCCTCCCGCAGGATCGTTTCCAAGTCGCGTCCGAGCGCATCCTCCACGGCCATGCCGAGAAGACCGAACCCCACGTTTGAATAGACGTTGCCGCCCTTTCGCAACGCCGAGCGCCACTTAGAACGCCACACCTCCCGCACGAATTCATCCCGCTCGTCGAAGTCGGCGTAGATGTGGCTCCCCACAAAACCGCAGCGGAAAGCCGTCCACATGTCGACAGGATTCCACGGCGTGAGGAACTCGCGCGGGAGTCCGCTCTTGTTCTCCAGCAGGTCGCGCAGCGTCACGCGCGCGCACTCGGGCGGCAGGTTGAGTTTCGAGTAGGCGGATACGGAACGGTCGAGGTCGATCAGCCCCTTCGCGTGCAACTTGAGCAATACGGGTGCTAGGAAAAGCTTAGAAAGCGATGCAATGCGGTAGAGGCTGTGCTC
>JAFRNO010000394.1 GCA_017430155.1 Kiritimatiellia bacterium
CGAAGTCGCCCAGCGCGGGTATCTCTGCGACGCCAACCTGAAGCGCCTCGCGCGCGCCGAGGAGATCGCCGCGGCGCACGGCGTGGCGGTGGCGACGGTCGCGATGGCCTACCTGCTGACGGATCCGATGAACACGCTTGCGGTCGTGAGCATGCCGTTCCCGGAGCTGGTGCAGGCGAACCTGAAGGTGTTTGATTTCGAGTTCGCGCCGGGCGAACGCGAGAGCCTCGCGGCGATCTGATAGAGCTGGAGAAGCGAGAGAATGCATAAGATTGCGTTGGTGACGAGCGGCGAGGAACGACTTCCCGCCGGGATTGCGGAGCGGATCCGCGCGTTTTGCGATTTCAAGGCGAAGAAGTGCGCGTCGCCGGATGACCTGCTCGAGACGTTTGGCGACGTGGAGATCCTGTGGGGATTCGGTCCGGACGTGAGCTGCATGGATCCGCGCGTCCTCGCGCAGATGCCGAACCTGAAGGCGCTGTTCCGCTCCGGTTCCGGCATCGACGCGCTGCCGTGCGCATGGGCGAAGAAGCACGGCATCGGCATCTACAACACGCCCGAGTCGATCGCCGAGTGCGTGGCCGAGCACGCCGTGGCGCTGCTGCTGAGCTTTATCCGCCAGATCCCGCAGTACAACGCACGGGCGAAGGCCGGCTATCCCTGGGGCAAGGTCGAGGGCATGGACTGGCACGTCTCGCACCGCACGCTCGGGCTGATCGGCTACGGGAACATCGCCCGCCGCGTCGAGAAGATGATGTCCGGCCTCGACATGAAGGTGATCCACTACGATCCGTTCGTGCCGGGTTCCCTCCCCTTGGAGACTGTTCTGCGCGAATCCGACTACGTGAGCGTGCACTGTCCGCTCGTACCCGAGACCGCGAAGCTGATCAACGCCGAACGTCTGGCGCTGATGAAGCCGAACGCGCTCCTCGTGAACACCTCGCGCGGCGGGGTGATTGACGAGGAGGCGCTTGCGGACGCACTGGACCGCGGCGTGATCGCCGGCGCGGCGCTGGACGTGATGGCGGTCGAGCCGCCGGACGTGAAGAGCCGTCTCCTCCAGCACCCGAAGTGCATCGTCACGCCCCACGTCGCGGCGTTCTCCTGCGATTTCGAGAAGAACTTCTTCGACTATTCGGTGAAGAAGCTGCAGCAGATCTGCACGGAGCTTGACAACGCTCCCGGAGAAAGGCAGGCGTGATGCGGAACGGGATCGACATTACGATCATCGCCATCTACCTGATCGGCACGGTGATCTTCGGCTGCAGCTTCTTCTGGAAAAAGAAGCGGGGCGGCGGCGCGAATGACGCCGAGAAGGAGTTCGTCACGGGGGGCGGACGGCTTCCGACCTGGGCGGTGTCGCTGTCGGTGTTCGCGACGCTCGTTTCGTCAATCTCCTTCCTCTGCTTCCCGGCGGGAGCCTACGGCGCGGAGCAATGGAAGGGATGGGTTAACTCGATCGCGTTGCCGTTCGCGACGGTGATCGCCATGATATGGTTCGTGCCATTCTACCGGAAATCGACGTCCGCCTCGGCGTATTCGTTCCTGGAGGAGCGTTACGGCATCTGGGCGCGCATCTACGCGAGCGTCTGCTTCCTCATCCTGCAGAACGCGCGTCCTGGGATCATCCTTCTGCTGCTCGCCTACCTCCTCGAGCCGCTGCTCGGGTTCTCCTACGAGTCGACGATCATCGTCACGGGCATCGCCACGATGCTCTACTCGATGATGGGCGGCTTCGCGGCGGTCGTGTGGGCGGACGCCATCCAGTCGATCCTGCTCATCGTCGGCACGGTCGTGGCGGTCGTGTTCATCGTGGCGCTTACGCCGGACTTCGGCACGCACCTCGCGGCGGCGTGGGACGCGGGGAAGTTCTCGCTCGGGTCCCTCTCGCTGACGAACTGGGTGGACAGCACGTTCTGGGTGCTCTTCCTCTGCAACATCTGCCTGAACCTCCAGAACTTCGGCATCGATCAGTGCTACACGCAGCGCTATGCGGCGGCGAAGGACCTCAAGGCGGCGCGCACGTCGATCTGGACCTCGTCCTGGATGTATTCGGGCATCACGCTCCTCTTCACGCTGATCGGCACGCTGCTCTGGATGTTCAACCGCGCCAACCCCGGCGTGATCCCGGCGGGGACGACCCCCGACCAGGTGTTCCCGTGGTTCATCGTCAACAAGCTGCCGCCGGGCGTATCGGGACTCCTCATGGCCGCGATCATCGCGGCGGCGATGAGCACGATCGCGGCGACGCTCAATTCCGGCGCCACGGTCATGCTGGAAGACTACTGGAAACGCTTCGCGCCGAAGCGCGCCAACGCCCGCAGCAATGTCCTGTTCCTGCGCGCGATGACCGTAGCCCTCGCGCTCTTCTCCGTCGGCATCGCGCTCGCGGTCGTCCGCTTCAAGCCGGCGAACGACTCGATCCTCAAGACCTGGTGGGTCATGCAGAGTCTGCTTTCGGGCGGCATGCTGGGGCTCTTCATCATCGCCGTCTTCGCGCGCAAGTCGCAGTCCTGGCACGCGGCGGTCGCGGTGACCTGCGGCACCGCGGCGCTCTGCTGGACGACGTTCTTCGGCGGGCAGTTCATCAGCAAGATCATGGCGCTCGTCTTCGCGACCATCACGATCGTGGTGCTGGGCTTCGTGCTCGGTGGTCTTTTCGGCAACAAAAAGGAAACAGTTAAAAATGAATCAGCTTCGTCCTAATCTTCCTTGTCGCTTCTTTGACAACCTCGGCAAGCGCGTCTCCATCGGCGCGGTCATCTCGATGAGCGACCCGACCGTGTGCGAGCTCGCGGGCGACTGCGGCATGGACTTTTGCTGGATCGACGCGGAGCACTGTCCGATGACGATCGAGACCGTGCGCGACCATCTGCTCGCGCTGCGCGGCACCGGCTGCGCCGGCTTCGTTCGCGTGCGGGAGTGCGACCCGATGATCATCAAGCCGTACCTCGATCTCGCCCCAGACGGCATCATCTGTCCGATGGTCAACACGCCCGAACTGGCCGAGGCGGCCGTGGCTGCCTGCCGCTATCCGCCGCTCGGCATCCGCGGCTGGGGTCCGCGTCGCGGCGTCGGCTACGGCGGGTTCGACACGCAGGCCTACATCAAGGAAAGCGCGCACTACCCGCTCGTCATCTGCCAGATTGAGCACGTCGACGCAGTGAAGAACCTCGACAAGATCCTCCAAGTGCCCGGCGTGGACTCCTTCGCGATCGGCCCGATGGACCTTTCCGGATCGATGGGCCTCCTCACGCAGACCGACCACCCGGAGCTCAACAAGGTGATCGACGAAATCTGCGCGAAGGTGAAGAAGGCCGGCAAGATCCTCGGCACGGCGTCCTCCAACTTCCCGCGCTGGAAGGCGCGCGGCGTGGACTGGTTCACGGGCATGGGCGACTGGAACGCGCTCGCCGCCGGCTTCCGTGCGCACAAGGCCGAGTGCGACCAGGCGTGACAACTGCACGAAAGTCAAAACATGAGCATGCACTCCCAACACATTTCGCCGCGGGTGTTCTTCGCCGTCGGCGCGTTGTTCGCACACGCCGCCGTCGGCGGGACGGTCGTCGACTTCTCGCAGCCGGCCTGGAAAATGGACTTCGGCAAGTTCATCGAACCCGAGGATGCGGCGAGCCAGCTCTCCGTCGGCGCCGACGGCCTGACGATCCGCATCGACCGCGCCCGCGACGACGGACGCAAGTACGGCTCCATCGTCCTCCCGTGGCAGAAGCAGGTCCCCTTCGTCGCCACGAACCAGACGCTTCGCCTGCGGGCGCACTTCCCCAAGGACTGCCCGATCACGATGAACATCGCGCTGCGTGTCCGGGACAAGGGAGGCGAATGCTTCCAGTACCGTCCCACGCAGATCGTCCGGCGGGGCGAGGTGTCGGAACTCTCCTTCTGCGTGAGCGAGTCCACCATCAGCGGCGAGACGTGGGGCGGCAACGTCAACCGGAAGTGGGACGGTCCCATCCGCCTCTGCGAGATCAACTTCTCGTTCAACGCCGCGCATCCGCGCGGCGCGTTCCGCTTCATCCGCCTGGAGACGCAGGATC
>JAFRNO010000395.1 GCA_017430155.1 Kiritimatiellia bacterium
CGGACATGCTCATCATCGTCAATCCCTACGGCGAGAATTTCCCGTGCGGACGCGACGAGGACTACATCCCCTGCCTTGACGCAGTGCGGGAGTTCGTACGCGCGGGCGGCAACTGGGTGGAGGCGGGCGGCTATTCGTTCTTCCGTCCGCTCGTCGCCGGCGGCTACTTCTCCATCCGCACGCCCTACCCGCCGCTCTTCGCCGACTTCGCGCACCTCACCACGACGGACGGACGCACCGTGGCGTGCTACGGCGTGCAGCCGCGCGGACCCCACGCGCCGTGGAAAAACCCGGTACACTTCGTGCCGGGCGAGACGGGCGCGGGCGGCGACGCGCGCGGCGGCTGGTTCTTCCACGCGTTCGCCTGCTGGGCGAAGGACGGTCAGACGGCGAAGACGCCGGCGGTGCGCATCCGCACGGGGACAGATCTCGAAGCGACGCTCGCGGACTACGCGCGCGCGAACACGCTCGCGCGGCCGATCGGCGACAAGGTGAAGGACCCCGCGAAGGTGGACCTCTTCCGTCGCGCGCCGCTGTTCTTCATCGGCGGCACCGCGAAGGAGAAGATCGCCGCGATTGAGAAGATGCCCGTGCCATCACTTATCCACTATTCCGACTATCTGAAGGGCGGGTTCGACAAGGAGTATCCCGACCATCTGCCGCCGCGACCTGCGTTTGGTACGGGCGAGGAACTGCGGGCGTTCCACGACCGCGCGCACGCGAAGGGACACCTCGTCTCGCCCTACACGAATCCCACGTGGTGGTGCGACCATCCGCGCGGCCCTTCCTTCGTAGCTGCCGGCGAGGCGCCGCTCTCCCTCGGTTTCGACGGCAAGCCCTACCACGAGCAGTACGCGAAGAACGACGGCTGGACGATCACGTTCTGGCATCCCGCCGTGCAGGCCGCGAACCGAAAGACGGTAAAGGAGTTCACCGTGGACTATCCCGTGGACCTGCTGTTTCAGGACCAGTGCGGCGCGCGGACCTGGCGTTGGGACTTCAACCCCGCCTCGCCGTCGCCGACTGCCTACACGGAGGGCATCCTCGCGATGAACGAGGAAGACAGCGGCATCGTGCCGCTCGGCACGGAGGACGGCTGGGACCAGGTGGCGAACCAGCAGACTGCGATCTGCGGCTGCACGTGGCGGATCGTGCCCGTGCCGCGTCCGCCCTGGCGCGACCTCTTCAAGGACGTCTATCCGGCCGAATCGTGGCGCATCGAGCCGGTCGCCACGCGCCTCTTCCACGACAAGGCGTTCTTCTACATGCACGACCTCGGCTCTTTCGTCACAAATGAGCGCACGCTCGCGTGGATGTTCGCGATCGGCTACCAGCTCTCCTGGCGCGCGGGTGCGCGAAATTACGTTTCGGACAAGGCGGCGCAGGCCTGGTACGAGTGGTTGCAGCTCTTGCAGGACAAGGTGGTCTCGCGCATCGCCCTGCAGCCGGTGGTCGCGTTCACGCACGACCGCGCACCGCTTCTCGCCCTGCCGGGCGACCCCTCGCGCGAGAGCGACGACGGCGTGGTCACGGCCCAGTACGGCGACGTGTCGGTGGCCGTGAACCTCGGCGACGTGCCGCGCACGGTGGCGGGACGGCGTCTCGCGGCGTACGGCTGGTGGATCACCGCGCCGGGCCTCGTGGCGGCGAAGCTGGAAGGCGAGACGCCGTATGTGGAGGCCGAGGGGCGCCGCTGGGAGTATCGTCCGGCGCCGTCTGAGCCGACGGTGCCGTGTCCGCCCGAGGTCGCCGGCAAGCCGCTGCGCGAGACGACGTCGGCGGGCGCGCGCCTCGTTGTCCTCGACCTCGAAGGCATGCATGGTTCGTGGGTGAAGGCGTCGCCGCGCGACTGGAAGAACGCGCTCGCTGCCTCGTCGCTCGCGACGCGCCACGGACTTCCGGTCGTGTCGATCCGAAGCGCGGCGGAATTGCGCGCGGCGCTCGCGGCGGGACGCACGGCGTACTTCGCCATCGTCAACCCCTACGGCGAGACGTGTCCCGTGGAGGGGCCGGGCACATGGACGGACATGCTGGACGCCATCCGCGACTACGTGGCGCACGGCGGCATTTGGGTGGAGGCGGGCAGCGCCTCGTTCTACGGCGTGGCGTGGAAGGACGGTGCCGGCTGGCATCGCGAACATCTCGGTCCGAAAGGACTCGACCGCCTGGGGTCCGCAATCCACTCGACGGACATTGACGAGCCGGACGTGGCGTTGCGTGCGAACGCGACGGCGGCGGACTGGTTCCCGCCGCAGGTGCTGAAGCAGATCGCCGCCACGCGGTCGCAGGTCAACCGCGCGCCGTGCGACGGCAAGGGCGAGACGGTGTTTCCGCTCGTAACGGACGGCGAAGGACGTGCTTGGTTCGGCGGTCATCGTCTCGGCGGCTGGGGCATGCTCTGGCGTCTTGGCGGCTCGAACCCCGATCGGGATCTGGCGCTCGCGGTCGTTCCCGCCGCGCTCCTCTACCAGTACGAGCACGCTCCCCTGCCTCCCGCTCCCGCCCCCTACCGCAAGGTCGCCGTCGTAAAATGAAAGTTCGTAAAACGCGAGAAGCCGAACGGGATTTTTGATATAATTTTCGCCTGTGAAAGGAATCGTCATGAAGAAAGCACTGGTTGTCCTCTCGCTTATCGTGCTGGCGGGCGCGGCATTTGCCCGCAGGCCGAACTCAAACGATATGCCGGACGCGGCACGTCCCGAGATCGCCGCGGCCGTGGAACGCGCGGCGCAGAAGCCGCATCCGCGCCTGTTCGCGGACGACGCGGGCTTCGCGCGCCTGAAGGCGCGTGCCGAATCGGAAGAACTGGTGAAGCTCGCCGCGGAACACGTGCGCGCCGTCGCCGACATGATGGTGCCGACGCCGCCTTCCGAGCGCATCAAGGAGGGTAAGCGGTTGCTCACCGTGAGCCGCACCGCGCTCTACCGCATCGCCACGCTCGCCATGGCGTACCGCCTCTACGGCAACAAGGCGCACCTCGACCGCGCCGTCGCGGAGCTGCGCGCCGTCTGCGCGTTTGAGGACTGGAATCCGTCGCATTTTCTCGATGTGGGCGAGATGTCGCTCGCCGTCGCCATTGGCTACGACTGGCTCTACAACGACCTCGACGAGGCGACGCGCAAGGAACTCGCCGCCGGTCTGCGCCGTCACGGTCTTGAGGCGGGGCTTATGAGGCTGTGGTGGATCCGCGCATCCAACAACTGGGGACAGGTCTGCCACGCCGGCATCCTCTCCGCCGCGCTTGCGCTCGCGGAGGAGAACCCGTCGGAGGCGGCCCGTTTCGTGCAGCGCGCCGTGGACAATCTTCCCATCTCCATGAAGGCGCTCGCCCCGAACGGCAACTATCCGGAGGGACCAGGCTACTGGAGCTACGGCATGCACTTCAACGTCATCGCCATCGCGCTCCTGGAGGGCACGCTGGGCAGCGACTTCGGCCTCGCGTCGAAGCCGGGCTTCCGCGAGGCGGGTTTCTATCCCGACATTGTGACGGGTCCGAGCGGGCAAGCCTTCAACTATGCGGACGGCGGGGCCGGGAGGCGCGGTACCCACCCGGCGCTCTGGTGGTTTGCGAAACGGTTCAAGTCCCCGGACGTCCTGCGCTACCAGGAACTTGCCAATTTCAAGGCGTATGCCGCGCGGCGCGACAAGGGGATCGTGCGCAAGGGACACCGGCTGTTCCCGTTCGTCCTGTTCTGGATCGAGACGCCGCCGCCGTCGAACGAGCCGTCGCGTCGGCCGCTCGTGTGGGACGGACAGGGCCCCGGGCCGATCACGATCCAGCGCTCGAGCTGGAACGACGACGAGGCGCTGTTCGTGGGGCTGAAGGGCGGCAGCCCGTCGGGTCCGCACGGCCACATGGACGGCGGGTCGTTCGTGATGGACAC
>JAFRNO010000396.1 GCA_017430155.1 Kiritimatiellia bacterium
CAGCTTGCTGCGACCGCCGGCGCGAGTGGCGCCGGGGTACAATGGAGCGCCACCGTGCAAGCGACAACAAGTACTGCAATCTTCATCTTAGTCCTCCACGAACACGCGGAAACCGACGTCGTGGACCTTCTGCCAGGTACGGTAGGTCACGCGCGCGGCGAAAGTGGCGTCCTTCGGACGGCACCAGCACGAACCGCCGCGCGCCACGGCGCGTCCACCGTCCGTGTCGGACGTCCACTCCCACACGTTGCCGTGCACGTTGCGGAGACCCCAGGCGTTCGGCGCGAACGCGCCCACGGGCGCGCTCACGCGGTAGCCGTCGTCGAAGCGGATATCGGCGGGACGCCACTCGGGCACCGCCATGCCCGGCACGTTCGCGCGGAAGCGGTCCTGCCGGCGGAACGTCTTGTCGGCGAGGTTCGCCTTCTTCGAGAAGTCGTCGTCGAGTCCGCCCCACCAAAGGACGTTGGTGGAGCCCGCGCGCGCGGCCCATTCCCACTCGTCGCCCGTGGGCAGACGCACCTTCGCGCCCGTCTTCTTCGCGAGCGCCGCGCAGAACGCCGCCGCCTCGTCGCGCGACACGCGCACGACCGGCTGGCCCGGCTCGTTGAGCGCGTAGCCGCGTTCCTGTTCCGTGAACTGCATGAACTCGCCGCGCTCGAGGTGGCTGTCGTGCGACGGCACAAGACGGCGGTACTGCTCGTTCGTGATTTCGTCCGCGCCCATCCACGCGTCGCGCGCGAACGTCACCTCGCGTCCGAATGCGTTCACGTAGGTGCCGACGGGGATGCGCACGAGCGCGAGCGACACGCCGCCGCCGAGGTCGAGGGTGCGGCGCGCGCGGGGCGCGCGCCCTACCATGTCCACGCGCCCTACGCCGCTTTGGGGCGGAAATACCCCCGTATCGCGCGCGACCGCCGGTTCGGCGAGATGCGCCATGCCGTAGGTGCGCTCGTGGTCCTCCTCCAGGTTCGCGTAGCGGCGCTGGAGGTCGGCGCGGCGCGCGGCGAAGTGGTCCACGCGGTTCGTGCCCACCGTCTCGTGCCAGGTGCCGTGTCCCATGCGGTTGAGGTCGATCCACGTGTTGATGCGGTCCCACGACTCGGCGTCGAGCCGCACGCCGTGGTGTCCGCGCTCGAGCATCTGCACGAGCGCCGTCGTGTCCGCCGCGAGGTCGCACGGCGAGAGGAGCGCGTTGTCGCCCTCCTGGGTGTGGCTGCGCACGTAGGAACAGAGCTCGATGTAGCTCGGCGGGAAGAGTCCGTCGTTCAGGTAGTAGACGTCCTTCGACTTGATGCAGATGTCGGGACGGTCCGTGAGGATCGGCTTCGCGAGACCGCCGCGGAACGCCGTGCCGGCGGGCGGCTGGCCCTTGCCGTCATGGCACTGCACGCAGTAACGGTCGAGGACGGGCTGCACCTCGCGGCGGAAGTCGAACCCGCGCTCGGGACCGTACCACGGCTTGATCTCGCTCGGGGGACGCTCCATGGCGATGAGGCGGCGGTTCGGCCCGGCGCTCGCCTCGTACTCCTCGTGGCAACCGCTGCAGGAGGCGAGCTCGCCCGGCATCGCCTGCGTCCAGCTGCGCATGAGCTGGAGCGCGCGCCCCTTCTCGTCGAGCGGCTGGATGGAGATCGGCACGTTCGCCGGCACCTTGAAGTAGGCGCTGCCGTCCGCCTCCACCGGCACCGTGCCGAGGATGCGCTTGATGTCCCAGGGGCCGTCCAGCCCGTGGTGGTCGGTCTCGCCGCCCATCCAGCGGTAGGCGAAGGAGTAGGTGTAGAGGCGCAGCGCCTTCACGGTGCCGCGCGGCACGCCCTTCAGTCCGGGGCCGTCGTAGACGTCGGTGACCTTCATAAAGCCGTCCTTCGTGCCGGGACCCACCTTGGATGCGATGACGGGCGGAACGGGGGAGGGCTGCAGCGGCGTCGCCTCGAAATAGACGAAATCCGCCTCCTCCACGATCGGCGTGAGGTTGTCGAAGGCGTCGGCGAGGTAGAGTCCCCAGCCGTCCTTCTCCGTGGGACGCGCCGTCACGATCACGTAGTCCTGCGAGAGCGGCCACGGGTGGCAGAACTTCGGCCACGAGTAGTCGGCGAGGCGGTCGCGCACGATGGGCTCCACCTTCTTCCCGCGCTCGGGGAAACGCTGCACCACGCCGTCGGCCTTGTGCCGGCCGCGGTTCACGTCGAAGAGCACAAGCTCGCCGTAGCGCGGGTGGCCGTGGTGCCCGGTGACGGTGGCGGTGAAGCGGTCGGGGTTGTCGGGGCACACGCGCGCGTTGAAGAGCGCGTTCGGCCAGTAGCTGTTGCTACCGTACCAGGCGCGCTGCTGCGTGCCGTCGGGGTTCATCGTGAAGAGGATGCGCGAGCAGTAGTGCGTGATGTCGGCGTATTCCCAGTGGAGGAACATCACGCGGCCGTCGGGCATCACGTTCGGGCACCAGTTGTTGTCCTGGTCGAACGTGAGGCGGCGGATCGCGCCGTCCGGCTCGCAGCGGTAGAGGCTCCCCACCCAGCTCGACCCCACCACGCACGGCACGCCCACCATCGACGCGTCGGCAATGAAGATCGTCGCGCCGTCGGGGAGGTAGCAGCCGGCGTAGCAGTTGACGTCCGCGTCGGGGATGTAGGCGAGTTCGCGCGCGTCCGCGCCCGGCTTAGAGAGGTCGCGCTCGAACACGCGGTGGATACGCTCCACCGCGCGGTTGCGGCGGACTTTCGGCGGACGGTCCACGC
>JAFRNO010000397.1 GCA_017430155.1 Kiritimatiellia bacterium
AAGCGCGCCGCCGAAATGTCCGCCCGTCCGCCAGCGACCTTGACCATGGCATTCCCGTCCGGGACCGCCGCGTCCAGCACGAACCGCACGGTCAAGGTCCGGGCCTTGTCCGAGGGAACCGTACGCGCTTCGATGCGGTCGGACAGCAACTCCGCCACGAACTTCCGTTCCGGCGGCAACGCGCCGACATCGCACACAATGCGCGAGAACAGATTCGCCTCGCACTCGTCCACGGCCGGCGGATTGGCGACGTATTCAAGGTCCGGCACATCATGCGGATGGTCTGTCGTTCCGGCTACGGGGATGAACGTGCCGACCCAGCGATGGCGCGTCTTCTCCTTCGCCGACGGGTTGGGCAGCGTGAGCTTCACATGGTTCCATCCCTTGCGCAGATGGATCGGCGTCGGTTCGCGCATCACGTATTCCTGATCCGTGAACGGCTCCTCGTCCGCCTCCCAAAGCGTCCACGCTGGCGTCCAGTCCGCGACCGGATTGCCCTTCTTGAGCCCCGGCCGTTTCCACTTCGGCGGCGCGATCTTCTCCCCATTCAGCTCGACGGAGGCCCCGAAGCGGTTCCATTCCCCGACGCCCGGCAGCGGCGCCGAGTACACCAGGCCGTGGTCGCGCGAGATGTTGGTGAAGCCGATCCACGCGCCGACGGTCTGATCCTTGGGCGACTTGACCCACGTCTCGGCCACAACCGTTCCGTTGGACGCGCCGCAGCCCTCGCGCCCCGGGGAAATTGTCGCCTGCGCAATGTCGGTTGCAATCAGCGTACCGTCCGCCTGCGTCAATCTCCAGCGCATGTCCGTCTGGCGGAGGAAGTGGAACGGGTGCTTCAGGTCGCGCAGCGCGCGGTCGCGCTGCGCCACAACGCGACGCTCGACGTCCGCGGCCTCGGCGAGCAGCGGATCGCCGCCGCGGGGCAGGCGCTTGCGGAACTGCGGAAGGTCCCTGTCGCGTCCGCGCCAGTAGGCGTCGCCGAAGAGGACACACGACGGGAACACGGGCTGGTTGCGCAGCAGGTTTTCATACGGCAGCCCGACAAACCCGTCGTGCCACGCGCAGAAGATCGCGCCCTGGTTGAGATCGCCCGCGTCATGCCAGCGCGCGGCCTTGTGGTAGACGGCCACGGAAAGCAGCTCGAACGGATCGAAGTCCTCGATGTACATGCCGATCGCATCGAAATAGGGGCCGGGGTTCTTCTCCGGCGACACCTTGTCCGTCCACAGCATGTTGATGCGCGGCCCGGGACTGTTGTACGTCTCGCCCGGCACCCAGCTCACCATCGTGCGGCCGCAGTCGGAGATGGCCTTCGCCATGCGCTCCAACGTCTCGCGCGGCGCCCCTTCGACGTCGCGCTTCCACACCTCGTCGGTCCCCATGTGGATGAACGGCATCTTCTCCCTCGGCGCGAGCGCGCACAGTTCCTCAAAGAGCGCGGCGGCCTTTTCCGCCACGCCCGGGTCGGACATCGTCTTGAACCCGAACGCGCGGCGGAACGCGAGCGCGTGCCCCGGGAAGTCGAACTCGGGCATCACGCGCACACCGCGCGCGTAGGCGTAATCGACGATCTCCCTGAACTCCTCCTGCGTGTAGAACTTGCCCTTGTGCCGATGCAGGAACGCCCGCTCCGACTGCAGCTCCGGGAAGCGCTTCGACTCAAGGCGCCAGGCGTAGTTCTCGGTGAGATGCCAGTGGAAGAGATTGAGCTTGTAGCGCGACATCATGTCGATGACGTCCTTCACGCCCTGCGGCGGCAGGTAGTTGCGCACCGAATCGAGCATGAACCCGCGCCACTTGAGACGCGGCCAATCGACGATGCGGCAGCACGGTAGGGTCACGCGTCCCGCGTGACCGCCCTCCCCGCCTCCCGAGAGCCGCACGATCTGGTCAAGCGTCACACGCGCCCAACATTCGCCGAATGGACTTTTCGCCGTGATCTTCGCGCCATTGGATCCGATCTCCAAAATATACGCCTCGTCGGCCGTCGCCGCTGGCGCTCCAGGCACCGGTCCCCGAATCACGGTCACGTTCGCAAGCGCCGCCGCTGGGACAACGGGCGTCTCGCCCGTTGCCGCCGTCTCCACCTTCACCGGCCGCGGCATCAGCTCGTCAAGGACGGACGGATTGGATGGCGCCGACTGCGCCGCGCCAAATCCCGCCAGCGCAAGAAAACAGGCCGTGATTAGAAATGTCGTTGATCGCTGTGTGTCTTTCATCGTCATACTTCCAGATGTGCCATTACAGTTGCTTGCCGGAAATCATACGTTCCTTTTTACCGTTTCTTTTCGTTGCGAAAGAAGATGTAGCGTGTGATGTCGTGAATCTTCCCGTCCTTCAGCTCAGCGTATCTGAAGAGGTTCTGCGACGGAGCCGGGTCGAGCTTCTGCTTGCTCGCCTGCGACCAGCAATTGATCGTGAGTGCATAGATGAGTCTCACCGCGCCCGGCTCGCCGCCGCCGACGAGGTCTAGGCCGTGACGCCATCCAAAGACGTGCGACTGCAGCACGTTGAAGTCCTTGTCGAACACGAAGAAGCAGGGATAGTCCTCTTCCGGCGTGTAGAAGTTGATGAAGAGCCTCTCGCCGTCCGTCGCGATGTTCTGGACGCCGGCGCTGCAGTCGTAGCCGTGGTCAACAAGGAACGGCTCGCAGAGCGGCTGGAGCGTCTCGACGTCGAACTTGCCGAAATAGTTGCCGCGGAACGGCTTGTCCGGGTTGCGCGCCGGGCCGAGGCCCACGTACAGCACGCCGTCCATGCACGCGATGCCGTCGGCGGAGCGCACGAACTCGGTCGTGCCGATTTTCTTCAGGTTCTCGTCCCACACGTCGATGCGCCCGCGCTTCGGCACGTCCTTCGGGATGCACACCGCCGTGTAGAGCTTGCCGTTCCAGTAGCAGATGTCGCCCTGGTGCTTGTCGGCCGAAACGTGCATCAGCAGATGCCCGTACCAGTCGAACTTGTACAGCCCGTCGTGGAGCGTCGCGTAGATCGCGTTGGACGTCACGCAGAAGCCCTGCACGTGCCCGCTGCCCTTCGCGAGCGCGCCCGGACGCGTCACGATCGGCTCCCAGTTCGGCGGAATCGGCGGCGCCGGCTGCGCCGCGCCCAGGTTGAACGCCGTGGCCGCGAGGGCCATTCCGAAGATGATCCTGTTCATGTTCCTCTCTCTCCTGTACCGAATCTTTCTTGGCCGGGTCACATGCGATGCGCCGGCGCCTACCGGATGACGATCGTGATCCCCATCGGCGCATACTCCACCTCCGCGGTGACGGGATCGCCCTTGACCGTTTCGTTGAAGACCGTGTAGACCGGGACGACGGAATAGGTGCGCACATGCGGCTCCTCGTTCGTCCAGGTCAGCGTCAGCGCATCCGACGTCTCGCCCGGCAGGAGGACGCCGCCCTCGTACCACTCGTAGGACTGCGCGCCCGCGGCGAGGCAGGTCAGCGTGGCGGTGTTTCTGCCGCTGCTGCTCGTGAGCTTCGCCGGCTGCGGCGCGATCTGGAACGCCTCGCCCTTCAGCGTCGCCCCGCTCACCTTGCCGCCGATAACAGGGAAAAACATGTTCTCGCATGTTTCATAAAGCCCCGCCGAACCATTCTTCACGCATGGGATGTAGTTGCGTTCAAGAGCGCCTTTCTTGTATATCTTAAAACTGTAGAGCTTCATCGAAGCCGCCGTAGATTTTCCGCCATAACTGCCTCCGATCCAGAGATTCGTCACGCCGGT
>JAFRNO010000398.1 GCA_017430155.1 Kiritimatiellia bacterium
GGCCCTGCGCGAGCGCGGCTTCGTCCAGGGATACGATCCCGAACGCGGCAGCATCATCCAGATCGGCCAGGCGATGGACAACATGGACAATCCGTCCTCGCCCGATTTCATGACCGTGCGCGAACTGCTCGTAAGGCAGGCCGAGCTCGACGCCAAGATACAGATCGCCAGCGTCGTCCGCCGCCGGATGAACGGGTCCACGCGCGTCAACACGCCGGGTACGCAGGAGAACGCGGACTTCCGCCGGAAATTCGCCGACCAGATCGCGGCCCTCGAGCAGCAGAAGGCGAAAGTCGCCGAACTGCTCCAGATGCTGGAGCAGGCCGAAGGCAACAAACTTGCCGGCACCACGGTGGACGACCAGTGGAAGAAGGTGATGGACGGCATCATCAAGCGTCTTGACGCGAAGTACAGCAAGGACGACATCGCCGTCGAGAAGCAGCAGCAGTATCTCCAGATCAAGGCCGCGTACGACCAGGCGAAGGCGCAGCTGGACGACCTCACGCAGAAGAAGGACGCACTCTATCCGCGCAAGACGGTGGAGACGGAGGCCGAGTCGTTCGCCGAGATGAAGCTGTGCGGCGCGGTCGACCTCGTCCAGTCCGAGAGCTGGGACGGCAAGATCCTCCACGTGGCCGTGGCCGTGGTGTGGAGCCCCAAGCTGCAGGAGCGCGCGCTCGTGACGCTCGGATGCGGCGCGCCCGTCGGCGGCAAGCCGGGCGAGAAGTCGCTCGACGCCTGGTTGCAGGACCAGGCCGAAAGCGGCGAGCTCTCGCGTCTGGTGGGCTCGAAGCAGTACGTCGACGACAAGGGCCGTCAGTTCGTGCTGGGCTTCTCCGCCGCCGAAGTGCCGGCTGACGCGACCGACTACGAGGCCGCCATCGCCCAGGCCGATCTTCTCGCGCAGCAGGCCATCGGCTTCTACCTGTTCAGCGAAGGCGAGGGAAGCCAGAAGGCCAAGGCGGCCCTGGCGAAGTTCAAGGGCAAGTCCGCCGAACTCGCGAGCGCTGTATCCGGCGAGATGGTCCAGGCCATGCCGAAGGACATGGCAATCAGCGGCCTCGGCAAGGTGTTCAGCACCAAGTGCCGTAACGAGCTCTCCGGCAAGGAGATCTACGTGTCCGTGGCCGCCGTGGATAGCGTGCTCGCGGGCAAGTCGAGCGAGATCCTGCGCTCGTGGTACGCCGGCGCCGCCGAGGCTGTGGCGACGAGCCAGTTCCTGGCCGCCGAGCAGAAGGGCATGGCGCAGGTCTACGAGGATGTCAGGAAGTCCGGCGAGGCCGGTCAGGCGGGTCTCGCCGCCGGACAGCAGGGCGTGCTGGACACGCTGAAGGCCAACCAGGACGCGCGCACGCCGGTTGCGCCCCCTGCCGCCCCGGCCGTCGCCCCCGTCGCCCAGCCCCCGGCCCCCGCCGCGCCGAAGAAGGGCGTGTTCGTGGGCGGGCAGAACTTCAGCGATGACTTCTAAGACGATCATCGCGGCCGCGCTCGTGGCGGCCGTCGCGCATGGCGTGAGCGGAGCGGAAGGTTCGCCTTCCGACTCCGCCGCCTACTATCAGCGCGAGCTGAAGGACAGGCCGCAGGGCGTCTACGAGTGGCCGGAGAAGGGGCTGCTGTTCGTGCAGGTGCACGTGCCCTACCTCTCCGACGGCAGCGAGAACCTCGACGCGAACACCCTGCTGGCCCAACACCGGGAACTCTACGCCTGGCTGGCCGCGCGCGCCGGCGCGAAGAAGGTCGATCCGGAACTGCCGCCCGGCCTCGACCGCGCGCGGCGCCTCGTGCGGGCGAACTATCCGACGTGGGAGTTCACGGCCGACTGGGAGTACAAGCTCGACGGGCAGGCCTTTTCGCGCGAGGAGGACGGCAAGCGCGTGGCGTGCGCCGTATGCGACAGGAAAGCCGTCGAGGCGACGATGCCGAAGGCGTTTCTCGACCCGGCGCCGGAAGCGACGTGGCTGGCCGGCGCGCGCGAACTCGTCGGCGACTGCTACGCGGGGCGCGTCAACGTCCCGTTCATGGAGCAGATCGGCCTCTTCGACTGCGCGGAGGTGTGCGGCAGGGGAAAGGCGCCGGCGTCCGGCCCCGCGACCGAAAGCGCGGCCTACCGCGAGTACACGGAAGTCGCGCGGGAGACGGCGGATTACCTGGCCGCCTCCGGTCTCGCCAAGGAGCTGCGCGCCGCGCAGAAGGAGCTTGAGAACATCGCCAGCCGCCCGGACGTCGCGTACGTCGCGCCTCCGGAGAGCTTCGTCACGAACGTGACGGTGAGCGTGTCGACGAACCGCGCCGTGGCGGCCAACGCCGTCACGAACGTCGCGGCCGTGGCGTTTGGCGGCATTGCCGCCGTGATGCCCGCCGGGGGCACGGTGGTGGAGCGTCGCGTGCGGAGCGACGAGTCGATCATCACGACGGTCGAGACGTGCATGGTGGTTCGGACGCGCAGGATACTCGTCCAGCGCATCGTGCGCGACTACCGCGCATCGCCCAGGTTCGAGCGGCTGTTCCTCTCCGGGGGGCGGGAGCCGAACGCGGCGGCGGCGCGCACGGAACGCGGCAAGGCCGCCGAACGGGCGTTCTTCGGCGCCTGCGCGCCCGAGGAGCGCGAGCGGCTTGTGCTTGAGGCCCTGCGGGAGAATCCCGGCGACAAGGTGCTGTGGAATCTGTATGGCCGCCTGCTCCAGAACAAGAAGGACTGGCTGGGCGCGCGCATCTGTTTCCGGAACGCGCTGCGGCTCGACCCTGAATACCAGTTCGCCCTCACGAACCTCGCCTTGACCTATCAGGCGACGGGACGGCGCGAACTCGCCATCGCCGCCGCGATCGTCGCGTATGGTGTGGCGACGGACGGCTGGTGCAAGACCCAGGCGGAAGGGGTGCTGAAGGCGAAATGACGTCCCGTCTGGCCATCGTTCTGGCGTTTTGCCTGTGCGGCGGCGTCTGCGCCGCGGCGGTTTCGCAGCTGGACGCGGAGGACGCCGTGCGCCGCCGCGTGGTGCGGCGGGGGCTGCGCGTGGGCCTTGACGCGGAGACGGGCGCCTATACGGTGATTGCCAGCGCGGTGAAGCCGGGGGGCGAACCCGGCTCGCCCGCCTTTTGCGCCCAGCGCGCCGCCTGTTTCCGTCTGGCGGAGCTGAAGGCGATCCACCTGATCCTGAACATGCGCGGCCAAACGATGGCCGGGCAGACCGCCGTGCAACGTGACCGTGTGGATGACGCGGCGGTCAAGACCGTGCGGACGTTCGTGGAGACGCTTTCGGAATCGGACATGGACGGATGCGTCGTCGTGGGCTCGTGCGAACTGAACGACGGCGCGCACTGCGCCGTGGCCGTGGCGATGACGTGGAGCGCGGAACTTGAGCGCCGTGCGCGCGCGTCGGCGGACGGCACCCTCCGTCCGGCGGCCGCATGGATTGAGGAGCTGAAGGCCTATTTAGACAATTGGGGAGACGGTCTGCCGCCGCCCACGGTGGCGTTTGTCGACTCGGCGGGGTTCTTCCACCGTCTGGGCGTGGGCGTGGCCGCCCTGGGCGGAGGGTCGCCGCTTGAGCGCAATGCGGCGGCCCGATTGGCGGACATTTGGGCGCGGAAGAGCCTCCAGCTGGCGTTGTTCGGGCATGCGGCGATGCGCAGGAAGGCCGAACTGATGAAGAACTCGTCCCGCCGCGAGGAAATGCAGAGCCTCGCGTCTGCGTACGAGGCCCTGGGAGGGGTGGAGGCGGAAGGCCCGTTGCCGGCGGGCTCGATGTCGATCCTGGACGCGGTCGTGGCGGATTCGTCCAATTCCGGCAAGCTGCTGGTTGTCGTCTACGGCGTGAATGCGCAAGGAGCGGCGGGCGCGGGCGTTCCCGCCCGGCAAGACAGGCCGGAAGGGGCGTCCGAGGTAGTCGTTTTCAATCCCAAGACGGGGAAATTTGAAAAACAGCAAAAGGAGAAATGACAATGAAAAAGATCCTGATGATGGCGGCGGTGGCCGCCGCGATCGCGGCAACGGCGCAGCCGCTCACGCCC
>JAFRNO010000399.1 GCA_017430155.1 Kiritimatiellia bacterium
CAACAGGTGGCTTCATGGAGTTCATGTCGACGCAGCTGGTCCAGTTTCTGGAATACACCGGCTTCGCCAATGTGACCTGGGGCCACATAGCCATGATTTTGATCGGCTTGGTGTTCATCTTCCTGGGCATCAAGTACGAGTTTGAACCTCTTCTGCTGGTGCCTATCGGATTCGGTATCCTGGTTGGCAACATCCCCTTCTATCCTGGATTAAAGATAGGTATCTATGAGCAGAATTCGGTGTTGAATATCCTCTACCACGGTGTTCAGAACGGTTGGTATCCACCCTTGATATTCTTGGGTATTGGAGCCATGACCGACTTTTCGGCGTTGCTTTCCAATCCGAAGCTGTTCCTTATCGGTGCCTCGGCCCAGTGCGGTATCTTTGCTGCCTATATGGGTGCTATGGCGTTGGGCTTCGCTCCCAATGAGGCTGGTGCCATCGGTATCATTGGTGGTGCCGACGGTCCCACCGCCATCTTCCTCTCCAGCCAGCTGGCTCCTGAGCTGATGGGTGCTATCGCCGTGTCGGCCTACTCCTATATGGCACTGGTGCCGGTTATCCAGCCGCCCATCATGCGACTGATGACCACGCCCAAAGAGCGCGTCATCCGTATGAAGCCGCCGCGTCAGGTCTCCAAGCTGGAGAAGATATGCTTCCCCATCGTTTGTTTCCTCTTCTGCGCATTCATCGTGCCGTCGGGTCTGCCGCTGCTGGGTATGCTTTTCTTCGGCAACCTGCTCAAAGAGTGCGGTGTCACCAAGCGTCTGTCCGAGGTGGCCTCTAACGCCATTGTGAACATCTGCACGCTGCTGATTGGTCTCACCGTCGGAGCCTCGACCCAGGCTACATCGTTCCTCACGGGACGTTCGGTGCTTATCTTTGCTGTGGGCGCTTTCTCCTTTGTCATGCGAGCAGCTCTGGGGCAAGGACGGCGAGCCGGCGGAGATCGACCACGAGAGCTTCTACATCCTCATACCGTCCTTCTGCGTGGGCGAGCTCACCAAGGCGTTCCAGATCGGCTTCCTCGTCTACCTGCCGTTCATCGCGATCGACATCATCGTCTCCAACATCCTGCTCGCGATGGGCATGATGATGGTCTCGCCCGTCACCATTTCGCTGCCGTTCAAGCTGCTCCTCTTCGTCATGGTGGACGGCTGGACGCTTCTCGTGCAGGGACTCATCCGGGGGTACGTGCTGTGAGCCACGCCGAACTTCTCCAGTACGCGCAGGAGTGCCTCATCCTGATCCTGCGCCTTTCGCTCATCCCGATCGTCGTCGCGACGGTGATCGGCCTCCTCGTCTCGCTCCTGCAGGCGCTCACGCAGATCCAGGAGCAGACGCTCGGCTTCGCCGTCAAGCTCATCGCCATCTCCCTCACCATCCTCGCCTGCGCCTCTTGGATGGGCGGCCAGCTCCTGCTCTACACGCAGACCATCTTCACCCGCTTCGCCCTCCTCGGCCACTAGCTCCCGCGCCCCGCGCGGGCGCGGCGGAGCCGCCGCCCGACGCGGAGCGACATCCCGTCCCGTGCCCTACCTCGAATTCCACCGCTGGATCCTCGCGGCCGTCCTCGTCATGGCGAGGTTCGGCGGCGCGTTCGCGATCTGCCCGGCGCTGACGGAATCGATGATCCCGGGCGTGGCTCGGCGCGCGGCGACGCTGGGGCTGGCCTGGCTCGCGAGTCCGTTCGTCCACGCGAACATGCCGCCCGGCGAACCGGTCTGGTGGATGTTCGGCGTCGCCGCCCTCAAGGAGGCGCTGCTCGGCGCGGCGATCGGGTTCTTCGCGGCGAGTCCGTTCTGGATCGCGGAGAACGTCGGCAACCTCATCGACAACCAGCGCGGCGCGACGATGGGCGAAGTCTACTCGCCGCTCAACGGCTCCCAGGTCTCCACGACCGGCATCTTCTTCACGCAGATCGTCTCGACGCTCTTCTTCGTCGGCGGCGCGGTCTTCGTCTTCCTCGGCGCGCTCTACAAGAGCTACCTGCTCTGGCCCGTCTTCGGTTCCTGGGGCGCGCTTTCGCCCTCGACCTCCTCCGTCGCGCTCGGCGCGCTGGACGGCATGCTGCGCACGACCGTCGTCGTCTCCGCGCCGGTCATCATCCTGATGTTCCTCGCCACGATCGGCCTCGGGCTCGTGAACCGCACCGCGCCGCAGCTCAACGTCTTCTTCCTCTCGATGCCCATCAAGTCCGCCCTCGGCGTCGCGATGCTGATCATCTACCTCCCGTTCATCATGGACATGCTGATGTACACGAAGGATTCATCGATTCTGGATCCGATAAGACAAATGTTAGGTGGTTAGGTGGTTCGGTGGTTCGGTAGTTCACGGAAGCGGTGGAAACCGGACAGGGATTGCGGAAAGAAAAGGAACGAGCATGGCAACGGACGAACACTTCGAGGAACTGGAAGTCTGGCAACTGGCACGGGCGCTGGTCGGCAAGATATACCGTCTCGCGAAGCAAGGCGAGTTCGCCAAGGACTTCGGGTTCCGGAACCAGATCTGCCGGGCGGCCGTGTCGATCGTCTCCAACATTGCCGAAGGTTTCGAACGGCGTTCCGGCAACCAATTCCAGCAATTTCTGGACATCGCAAACGGTTCGGCGGGCGAAGTCCGTGCCCAACTCTACATCGCGCTCGATCTCGGATATCTTTCCCGGGACCAATTCCATGATCTTCTCGACGATACGATTTCCATCGGGAAAATGCTGACCTCCCTCATCCGCCACCTCCGCACGCAACCCTCTCGCTAGTCCTTCAAAACCCACCCAACCACCCAACCACCCAACCACCCAACCACCTAACCACCTAACCCATCCCCCATGGCCGAATCCTCCGGCGAAAAAACCGAGATGCCCACCCCGAAGAAGCTGCGCGACGCGCGGCAGAAGGGGCAGGTGTGCACCAGCAAGGACATCGTCTCGACGGCCCTGCTCGTGGTGCTTTTCGCCGTGCTCGCGTGGATGGGAAGCGCGCTCCTCGTCGAGACGCAGCAGCTGGTCGCCACGGTCGGCGGACGCCTTTCCGATCCGTCCAACGGCGCCGTGCAGGCCTGCGGGGCCCTGACGATCCTCCTGATCTTCAAGTATTCCTTCATCTTCGTCGTCGTGGCCGCGGTCGTCGGCATCGTGGCGAACGTCGTGCAGGTCGGGCTCCTCTTCACGTTCGAGCCGCTCAAGCCGAACTTCTCCAAGCTCAACCCCGCCCAGGGCGCCAAGAAGATCTTTTCCAAGAAGAACTTCTTCGAGTTCCTGAAGAACTTCGTCAAGGTCGGATTCCTCTCGTACCTGCTCTACAAGATCATCTGGGCGTCCGTTCCCGAGCTGCTGCAGATGTGCTACGGCACGGTGGACGACATCATGCCGTCCCTGCGCGTGATGCTCAAGCGCCTCGCCGTCTACACCGCCGCGGGCTACGTCCTCATCGCCGTCGTCGACCGCATCTTCCAGGGGAAGAACTTCACCAAGGAGATGATGATGACGAAGGACGAGGTGAAGCGCGAGTACAAGGAAATGGAAGGCTCGCAGGAGGTCAAGCAGGCGCAGCGCGAATTCCGCAACGAGCTCCTCAACGGCCCGGAGCCGGCCAAGGCGACCAAGGACGCGAGCGTCGTCGTCACCAACCCGACGCACCTCGCGGTCGGCATCCGCTTCGTCCCCGAGGAGTACCCGCTCCCGCGCATCGTCGTGTCGGGGGCGGACGCCGTCGCGAAGATCATCCGCGAAACCGCCATGGCCGAAGGCATCCCGATCATGGAGAACGTCCCCCTCGCCCGCGCGCTCTACGCCGAGGGCAAGGTCGGCGACTTCATCCC
>JAFRNO010000049.1 GCA_017430155.1 Kiritimatiellia bacterium
AATTGGCATGGTGAAACTCGGTTTCCTCAAGGGTAACTCCATCACGGCGGAGGCGTTCGAGGTGAAGCCGAACACCGCGGTTGAGATCAACCTGTTCGAGACGATCAACACGACTGGAACAGCCGCCGATAGTCCCAGCGCGTATCTCCTCGAGAAGAACGCCACGCCTCTCACGACGGCGGGCACGTACACGCTCCTGACCGTGCCGGCTGCGAATGCCTCCGACCTGACGGCGCTCGCGCAGAACCTCACGCTGCTGAACCCCGCCGCCGACACGTCCTACGCATTCACGGTGACGTCGGGCGACGGCACGGCGTCGCTTGCGGTGACGGTGGCTGCCGTGCCGGCCGAGACGGTGGCGGCGGCAGATGGCGAGACGACGAACGTCACCGTGGCGGTGACGGGCGACCAGACGCTGAACACGAACCCGACCGTGACGGGCGGCGGCACGGTGGAGCTGGGCGACTCGCTCGCGGGCTTCGGCGGACGCCTCGTCTCGGGGAGCGGCACCACCACGATCTCCGACCTTTCGTTCGTGGATTCGATGTTCGAGTGGGTGGTCGGCCCCGGCACGCTCCACTACACGGGCGCGGCGACGACGGTGCCGGGCCTCACGGTGAACGCGGGCGCGAGCCGCTGCGGCGAGCTGAAGATCGACAACGACGTGACGCTCTCCTCTGCGCACACGCTCGCGGGCAGCGTCTGCAAGAGCGGTGCGGGGGACCTGATCCTGAAGGGCAATGGATACTTCTACCTCGGCAACGCGACCGTCGGGTGGAGTGCGAGCTACCCGAGCAACAACATCCCGAAGGCCAACGGCGACGGACGCACGGGCGGCTTCGGCGCCCTGAACGTCTCGGAAGGGCGGATCGTGGTGGGCACGAAGAACGACGCCTCCGACGCGCCGACGATCGACGCGGCGGGCCTTCTCACCGTCGGCATGCGCACGACCGATACGCCCGGCACGACCGAAACGTCGGGCGAGTTCGTGATGAACAACGGCGTGCTGGCGCTCACGAGCGGAATCAACATCGGCTACTACCTCGGGCTGCCCGAGACGACGCCGGAGGGCGTGGAGTTGCGTCCGAAGCTGACGCTCAACGGCGGCACGATCAACTGTTCGTACGTTACCATGGGCGTCGACGCGACAGGACAACAAACCTGTTCGCCGGAGCTGGAGATCAACGGCGGCGAGATCACCTTCGTGAACAACCTCACGGTCGGCAACCAGTCGGCGAGCGAGGGCGCGACGAACAAGATTTCCGTCAACGAAGGCATTCTCACCTGCAAGGACATCAACTTCGGCTGGGCGGGCGACAGCCTGGGCTGTGCGCCGGGCATCTTCGAGATCAACGGCGGCGAGGTGCGGTGCGGTGGTTTTGCGGTTGGCAACAAGGCCGTCTCGGGACGTCAGGAGCTGCACCTGAACGGCGGCGTGCTGAAGTGCAAGAACATCGCGCACGCGGGCGTGGCTAACGCGACGGACGTCGGTTCTGCGGCGGTGTACTTCCGCGGCGGCGTCGTCTATCCCGGCTACGGGCGTCCGTCCAACACCGGCTACACGCTCGGCGGCGACAACGGCAACAACAGGATGGAACTGTACGTAGGCGCGGCCGGCGCGGTCTTCGACTTCAGCGAATGGACTAAATCCGGCGAGGACGCGCAGATTCTGAACTTGCGCAACCCATTCCTGCACGATCCGGATTGCGAGGGCACGGACGGCGGACTGTGGTTCAGGGGCGGGCACGTGACGGCCATGTTCCGCGCCCCGACGAGCGGCAGCACATTCACGGGTCCTTTGCGCGTCTCTGACGGCGTCGTCATCGGCGTCGACAACGGATGGACGGAGTTCAAGACGAAGGCGGTCATCGTGGGGCCGTCGTGCGGCCTGCGGGCGTCGGACAAGTACATGTACATCAACCACCTGACGCTTGGCGAGGCGGGAGGCTCTGTGCCGGTCACGCTTGACTTCTGCGCGAACGTAACCGACAACGGGCTCGTAGTCTCGAACGAACTGGCGGTGCTCTCGCCGGTCACGGTTGGATTCCACAGGGGCGGCGGCGCGAGCAACGTGTGCGGTTCGCAGGACGGCACGTATCCCGTGCTGATCTATCCGGCGAGTCTGGAGGGCAACGTGCCGCTTTCGATGTTCGTGGCGAATCCCCAATTCCCGGAGAAATCGATGACCTACTCGCAGTCGACGCTCACGAGCGGAAACTGGACGGGCTGGCGCGTCGTTACGGTGACGATCGGCAATGCGGCCACGGTGCCGGGCACGACGTGGACCGGCGCGGCAAGCGACGGCAAGTGGACGACCGGCGGCAACTGGGACGGCGGCGCGGCGCCGGACGGGCGCGACGCGGTGGCGACGTTCCCGGCGGCTAACGCGGGCGCGGTGATGGTGGACGGTGACGTGACGGCGGGACGGATCACGCTGAGCGGCGGCGCGGGCACGGGCTACACGTTCACGGGCAACGCGCCCAAGCTGGAACACACCGACGTCCGCACGCCCCCGGCTGTGGTGGCCGAGAGCGGCGAGCACGTGTTCGCGAACGGGCTCGCGACGGACGACTACTACCTTCGCAGCAACGAGGTGGACGGCAGCGGGTACACGGGCGCGGTCGGCGTCTACGCGAAGACGGGGTCGAAAGTGACGATCAACGGTCCCGTGGCGACGGATCCGAAGCGTCCGCTCTACGTGAACAACCCGACGAGCGGCGGCGGCACGACCGTGCTGAACGCGCCGGTGGCCGGCACAGGCGTGACGGTGAACTCCGGCACGCTGGAGTTCTCCGACGCGACGGTCCTCGACGGCAAGACGCTCACCGTTGGCCCGGGCACTGTGCACTACACGGGCAACGGAGGGGTCATGTCCGCCAACGTCGCTTTCTCGCCCGGCATGACGAACCGCACGGCGACGATCCGGACGGACGGTGACCTGACGATCGCGGGCCTGGTGACGACGCCGACGCAAGGCGCCGTGATGAAGACCGGCCCGGGAACGCTGCGCCTCGTCGGCACGGGCTCGATGCGGATGGGTTCGACCATCTGCAACGTCCGCTGGAACTCCACCGACCCCTGGCCGGCGAACGGCGACTCCATCCAGAACGGCAACGGGTCGTTCTGCCTGGACGAGGGCGACCTGATCGTGGGCGGACCCGGCCAGACGCTGACGATCGGCAACGGCGATGTGTTCATCGGCTCGCAGCCGCGCGGGTGGAGCTACACGACGAATCGCATTACCGTGTCCATCCTCGGCGGCACGATCAATACGAGCTATCTGGGCATCGACCACGGCATGCGGCGTGTGGACGGGAGCGGCAACCCGGTCGCGTGCTACTTGAACTGGAACCAGTACGGCGGCACGGTGAACGCGGTCAACATCTACGCTGGCTATGACCTGACCTCGTCCGACAACCACACGACCACGTCGATCAACCTGTTCAACGGGAAGATGAACGTCAGCGGTGCCACGTTCCGCTTCGGCCAGACGTACCGCAAGGCGAACACAACGGGTCCCGACCCGCACACATACTTCAACATCTACGACGGCGCGACGCTCGCCCGCACGGGTGCCTACGGGGTCAACAACATCGTCCACATGCCGTACAGCGAGAGTACCGCGCAGTTGAACAACCACCAAGGGCGCGCACCGGATGCGACGCTCAACATGTACGGCGGCGCGTTCACGAACGCCTACCTCTTCCTCGTGGGCCACAACGGCGGCTCGGCGACCTTCAACCTGCACGGCGGCGTGCTGAACTGCGAGAACATCGCGCACCTCAAGTACGCGAAGGGATCCACGGACAACACCACCTACCGCATCTTCAACAACAAGGAGGGTGCGACGCGCATCTACTGGAACGGCGGCACGTTCATGCCGATCTCGGCGAAGACGGCCAACGACCCGCTCGCGAGCGACGCGAACAACGCGACGCTCGGCGGGCTCACCGAGGTGCTCGTCTCCACGAACGGCGCGGTGCTCTCCACGTCCACGCTCGTGGCGGACACGTACACGATCGCCCAGCCGCTCCTGCACGATCCCGCCCTCGACGACGAGGCGGACGGCGGCCTGACGATCTGCGGCAACGGGGCGAAGGCGGTGGCGCTCACGGGCGCGAACACGTACACGGGCGACACGACGGTGGAGGAGGGCACGCTCTCGATTCCCGCCAACGCCGACGCCTCGGCCCTCCCGCCGGATTCGGTGGTGGTTGTGGCCGAGGGCGCGACGCTCTCGATGGCAAGCGGCACGGTCGCGGGCGTGGGCGGATTGCGCTTCGACATGGGCACGCAGTACGGCACGCTCGCGGGCTTCGCGCCGGCGAGGTCCGGCAAGTTGTACGTGACGGGCGTGGACCGTCCGGATCCCAAGGGACTCGTGATGCCCGTCACGGTGACGGACGCGCAGCATCCGTACAGCCTGACGCGTTGGGGCGTGTACATCGACGGCGTGTTGGATGAAAAGCTCAGCGCCTTCGTGCGCAACAACACCATCGTGCTGGACGGCCGTCCGGGCCTGTACCTGTTTGTCCGTTAATCCGGAAGGGCCGCGCTCCTGCGCCTTATGGCAAATTTCGCAATGACATGCTGATGCCCATGTGATATAATACGAATCCGTATTTTCCCCCCCGCCTTATCGTTTTAACTGTCTATGGGCTTGTTCCTTTCATTGTCAGTTTCCACGATTTGAGATTGTTTTACAGCGCGGCGATTTCGTCGGCGGTGAGGCCGGTCGCCGCCGCGATCTGCTCCTTGGTAAGGTTCATGGTCTTAAGGTTGCGGGCGGTCTGAATCTTGTCTTGCCGCAACTTTGCCTCTGCCGCGTCGGCACGCGCCTTTTCCGCGTCACGCTTCTTCCGCTCCTCCGCTAGTTCCACTCTCGCGTCATCAAGCTCCCCGACAAATGTCGCCTCGCGGCGCACCGCGTCCCAGTACCCCTCGTATGCCGCCATCTCCGCGTCGCTGTATGCGGACTCCTCGACTATCTCCAGCGCCTTGGAAACCTCAGGATTATCCAAAAGCTCCTGTGGGGCTGTGCGCGTCTTCTCGTCTATCTCGGTGAGGAACTTGAGCCACAATACGGCCATCTTCTTCTCGGTGAAGGACTGCGGCTTGAACTTCGGCAGTTCGATGAACACCAAGTGAAGACCGTCTATCTTCTTCTTCGTGTCGAGATTGTGAACCATCGAGTAGTGATGGTAGCAGTTTTTCGTGTCGGGTTCGAATATCTTGTTGACAAGATTGAGCGAATAGACCGGCTGAAGGAGTTTGTATTTCTCACTCCTGTCAATCTGCCGCACATATGCTTTCGCGGTGTTGAATAGGACGCGTTCCTTAAACGCCGTAGTCCAGTTCAGCTGCATCTCCACTATGAACTTACGCCCGCCCGTCTCCTCGCAGCGCACATCGACGATGCTGTTCTTTTTGTCTGGGTTGTCCGGCACCATCTCCGGCGGCAGATACTCAATCGACTCAACCTGCTTGCCCTCGTCAAGGGGAAGCAAGGCGTTAAGTAGGCTTATGACGAGATTTTTATGCTCGCCAAAAACCTTCTTGAAGGTAACATCCGCCTTTGGATCAAGGTATTTTGCCATGTCGTTTGCCTCGCTTTCCGCTTAAGGGTATAGTACCCCTAACGAAAACAAGAGTATAATATCAAAATATGCGCATGTAGTCAAAGCGCGGCGGCGATATTTTTAGCGGGTTTCGGCGTATTTTGCGTGGTTTGCACCTTTGACGGAAGAGCCGCAGATGTGATATAAGACGAATCCGTATTTTCTTTTAGGCATGAAAGAGGTAGCAGAAAAGCTAGGGCGGCGTCGTGAAGTCGCAATGAAAACGGACGTTCAACCGCCGCGTTCGCTTTCGCGGGTGTTCATCGAGCGGCCGCGGCTTGCCGCCGTGGTCGCAATCGTCATGGCGTTTGCGGGGATTCTTGCGCTGCCGTACCTCGCGATGGAGGAGTTCCCGGAGATCGCTCCGCCGCAGATATACGTCTCCACGTCATACGCCGGCGCGGACGCGCAGTCCGTCGCCGAGACCGTGGCGACGCCGCTTGAGGACGAGCTGAACGTCGTCGAAGGGCTTGAATACTATACGTCCACCTGCGATTCGAGCGGCGGCTATTCATGTACGCTGACTTTCGCGAGCGGCACGGATCCCGACCTTGCGATGGTGCGTGTGCAGAACGCGCTGAAGCGCGCGGATGCGCTTCTCCCTTCGGAAGTCCAGCGTTCGGGCGTGGAGGTGGAGAAGCAGACGTCGTCCTCCATCGCCATGTACGCGTTCACGACGGACGGCTCGCGCGTCTCCCCGATGGAACTCGGTGACTATGTTTCGCGCACGGTGAAGGATCGCCTGACGCGCGTCGCGGGCGTGTCGTCCGTCTCCGTGTACGGTGCGAAAGACTATGCGATGCGCATCTGGATCGACCCCGTGCGCATGACCGCGCTCGGCATCTCGACGGAGGAGATCGAGGCCGCGATTTCCGCGCAGAACCTCCAGGCCGCGCCAGGAGACGTCGGGGTGGACGGACTTTTCGCTTCGCTCCAGAGCATGCTTTCCGCGCACTACATCAACGACTTCAGCCACGGCGGGAACAACTACCACGTCATTGTCCAGGCCGACAACGCATTCCGCTCCTCGCCTGAATCGCTGAACGAGCTGCAGGTCGTGAACAAGGACGGCGCGTTCGTGCCGCTCGCCTCGTTCTGCTCGTTCAGGAAGCGTCCGGGCATTCGCCAGATCGAGCGGTTCAACAAGCAGTCGAGCGCGTCCGTCACCGTGTCAGTCGAATCTGGAAGCGCGGCAGAACTCATGCGGCGCATAGAGGCGATGCCGCTTGATCCGGGCTATCACGTCGAATGGACGGGCATCGCCCGCGAACAGCGCGCAAACGAGGGGCGCATCGGCAGGCTCCTGATCCTGTCATGTCTCTTCGCGTACCTCTTCCTCGTCGCGCAGTACGAAAGCTGGACTCTGCCAGTCAGCATTTTGCTCACCGTCCTTTTTGCGCTTTTCGGCGGATACGCCGCGCTCGCGATTTCCGGCGCAACGCTCTCCGTCTATGCGCAGCTGGGGCTTGTGATGCTCATCGGGCTTGCCGCGAAGAACGCGATCCTCATGGTCGAATGCGCCAATGAGAAGCGGCGCGAGGGTCTTTCGGTCGAGGATGCCGCGCTCGCCGGGGCGAAAGCTCGCTACCGCGCCGTCATGATGACGGCGTGGAGTTTCATCGTCGGCGTTCTGCCGCTCGTTTTCTCGTCCGGTGCTGGATGCGAAAGCCGCCAGACAATCGGCCTCGTCACGTTCTGCGGTCTCCTTGTCGCCACTGTCGTCGGGATTTCCTTCCCGCCCGCTTATTTCGCGCTGTTCTCGCGTTTTGTTAGGAAGAGGCGCGCCGCTCTCGTTGCTTCAGAGATAGCCCCACAAAACGGCTGAATTGTGATATACTTACAGCCGTGGTACAGATATTCACGTCCAGAAGGAGCACAACATGAAGCAGATGATGCGCGTTGCGGCGGTGGGAATCGCCGGCATGATGGCCTTGTCGGCGGCTGGCGCCGACGCCTACATCGAGTCGTCGGGGGCGCAGGCCATCGACACCGGCTACTACCCGAACCCCAACACGAAGATCGAGGTGGACTTC
>JAFRNO010000400.1 GCA_017430155.1 Kiritimatiellia bacterium
CGCGATGATGGACTGCCTCAACGGCATCTCGGAGGGCATCGCCGGCGGCGCCACGTTCTCCGAGTCGCTCACGGCCTATCCGAAGGTCTTCGACAACCTCTACATCAACATGGTGAAGGCCGGCGAGGCGGGCGGCGTGCTGGAAGTGGTGCTGAGCCGTCTGGCGGAGTTCGCCGAAAAGGCGCAGAAGATCAAGAACAAGGTGAAGGGCGCGATGATCTACCCGGCGGTGGTGCTCACGGCCGCCATCGGCATCACGGCGTTCCTGCTCCTGACGGTGATCCCGAAGTTCAAGCAGGTGTTCGACGACATCCTCGGCGGCCAGGAGCTGCCGGGCATCACGCAGTTCGTGATGAACCTCGCCGACCTGGTGAAGGAGCACGGACTGCTGGTCCTCGTGGTGGTGGCCGCGCTCTGGGCGGCCAAGACGCTGATCGGCAAGACGGAGAAGGGCGCCTACCTCTTCGACAAGATACGGCTGAAGGTGCCGGTGATCGGCACCCTGGTGAGCCGCACGGCGATCTCCCAGTTCACGCGCACGCTCGGCACGCTGCTCTCGTCGGGCGTCCCGATCCTCCAGTCGCTCGTGATCGTGCGCGACACGACGGCGAACCGCGTGGTGCGCCGCGCGGTTCAGACCGTGCACGACGCGGTGAAGGAGGGCGAGTCGATGACGGACCCGCTCGCGTCCTCGGGCGTGTTCCCGCCGATGGTCGTCTCGATGGTGCAGGTGGGCGAGGAGACGGGCGCGCTGCCGGACATGCTCACCCGCATCGCGAACACCTACGACGACGAGGTGGACAACGCGGTGGCGGGCCTGACGGCCGCGATCGAGCCGGCGCTGATCATCTTCCTCGCCGTGGTGGTCGGCACGATCGTGATCGCCATGTTCCTGCCGATGATCAAGATCATCTCGTCGGTCTCCGCGGCGGGCGGCTAAAAGAGGTGTCCATGAAGAAAAGCAGAGGATTTACGCTCATCGAGCTGCTGATCGTGACGGTCGTCATCGTCACGCTCATGGGCCTCGTCTTCCGCCTCGCGGGGACGGGCGGCGAATCTTCCGCGCGCGCGAAGACGCTCGCCCGCCTGCAGAAGCTGTCCAACGCGCTGAGCGGCTACTACGCCGCGTTCGGCAGCTACCCGCCCGTGCCGCTCCAGGGCCGCAGCCGCGACATCTACACGCGCGTGGACAGCCACGGGTCGATGGGCTACGGCATCCAGGGCCGGCCCAGCGACCGGAACACGCCCGCGTTCGAGAGCGCCGAGATGAAGAAGCAGATCGAGGCGGCCTGCCGGGCGCAGCCCCTCGCGGCGGGGTACCCGCTCAACCCGAGGGGCCCCGAAAAGGAGGTCCTCGCCGCACTCGCCCAGGAGTACGGCTCGAAGCAGTACCGCATCGTCGAGAACTACGGCGGCTTCAACCGCGACAGTTCCGACTGGAGCGAGAACAACGTGTTCATGTTCGGCCTCATGTCGTTCCTGCTGCCCCGCTACCAGTTCATGCTGGACGGCGACAAGAACATCTACCGGGACCATCCCGATGGCCCTTGGCAGTCGAACAACCGCCTGCCGTTCCTGCTCGACGGATCCCGCCCGACCGACTGGACGAAGGTGCAGGACGCGCTGATGATGGGGCCGGACAACGTCGACCGGACGACCTCGTCCAGCCCGTCGCTGAAGGCCATGGTCGAGAACCTGCCGTCGCAGGCGGTCTGCGCCCGGTGGATGCCGAACTTCGCGGGCATCGTGGCGACCCGCCCCGTCGTGTTCAACACGGTGTTCTTCGGCGTGGACACGGACGCTCCCCACGACTACGGCAACGGAGTCGGCAAGTGGTTCATCTTCAGCCAGAACGGCTATGACAGCGAGCCGAGCTACGTCAACGGCATCAAGACCGTGCTGGACGGCTGGGGCGAGGACTTCTACTACTACTCGCCCCCTCCCTACCAGAGCTACCAGCTCTGGTCGTCCGGGCCGAACAAGCGCACGTTCCCGCCGTGGATGGAGAAGCCGGCGGGCAAGGAGAACCTCGTGAACGAGTGGATCTCCGACGACATCAAGGTGGGCGACAAGTAAGAGAAAGGATCGGCAGATGAAAAAGAGGCAGTCAGGTTTCACGCTCATTGAGATGATGGTGGTCATCGCCATCATCGGCATACTCGCCGGCGCGCTGTTCGTCAGCTTCACCTCCATCATGAAGTCCTCCCAGAAGGCGAAGGCGACGGAGTCCGTGTCCAACGCGAAGACGGCGCTCGAGGCCCTCTACCTGAAGCTCAACAGGTGGCCGCCCGAGGTCATCAACGCCCAGTTGTACGGGGGGTACCGCGTGATGGACGACAACATCGCGAAGCTGCTCTTCAAGCACGGGACGCTCGCCGTGGACTGCAAGGAGACCACGGGCCAGAACGGAACCAAGGTCTACACGCTGCGCGGCGGGGACCGGTGCGGCATCGTGGACCCGTGGGCGCTGGACGTGCTGAAGAAGGCGGACAAGAACCTGGACGGGAACTCCCTGCTCTCGCGGTCGGTCCCGACGGGCGGCAAGGTGCAGGACCACCGGATCTACTTCGCGGTGGACCTGGACGACGACGGGTTCGTCACGAAGGGCGAGGGCGCGCCGGTCAACAAGGTGCGCGCGAAGGTGCTCACCTGGTGCGCGGGCGCCGACGGCGGCCTCAGCGACTGCAGCACGGACAAGGCGAGGAAGATATCCGCCAACGGGCGCATGATCTCGAACTCCGACAACGTGTACAGCTGGCAGCGCGCGCAGGAGGTGCGATGAAGAAGAAGGGCTTCACAATCGTCGAGCTGCTGATGGTGATCGCGATCCTCGCGGTCCTCCTCGGCATCATTACGACGGCGGCCACGGCCTCCATCCGCCAGTCGCGCGAGCGGCGGGCGCAGGCGATGAAGCAGACGCTTCAGAACGGCATCGCCGCCTACCGGGCCCGGAAAGACGAATGGCCGGGCAAGCTGGAGAAGTGGGCGGAGCAGGAGAACAGCGGCACGGTCGGCTACCTGTCCAACGGCGACTACGACAAGGTCATGCAGGACCTCCTCAAGATCTCGGCCGGCAAGTCGGCGCGGAACCGCGTGCTGGACCCCGTGGGGCTCCTCGTCATGAGCTCCTCCATCGGCGACGGCGTGACCGGCGGCATGGACTACCGCGCGGTGGCCACGAAGAACCACAAGTACGCGAAGCGGATGTCCTCGAGCGAGATGACGGTCGTCTACCCGAACAAGGAGACGGGGAGGGCCTACCGGTACATCATCGAGTACAACACGGAAAGCGACGAGGTCACCGTGATGACGCGGAGCGACTTCTCGGACAAGACGGGCCGCGGCTGGACGGGAGGCGAGGTATGGCGCTGAGGCACACGCAACGGGGCGGACGCGCGGCGTTCACGCTGATCGAGCTGCTGGTCGTCATCGGCCTCATGGCCGTGCTCGCGACGATTTCCGTGACGGGCTACAGCGCCGCGAGCCGGGGCATGGCCGACCGCGGCGTCATCCAGACCACGGTCTCGACGCTCCGCATCGCCCAGCAGACCTGCCAGATCGACCGCGTGCCCACGAAGGTGCTCTTCTTCAACCAGCGCCTCACCGACGACGCGAACAACACCGACTCCTCGCTCTACCAGGGGACGGCGATCGCCATCAAGCAGGCGGGCCGCATCACCATCGCGCCCAGCTCCGTGGGAGGCCTGCTGGTCGACGAGTTCGCCGACTGGCACCAGTCCTATCCGATGACGGGTTCCCAGAACGCGCCGGGCATGCGGATCTACCGCATGAAGCCGGACGACCAGAGCAAGGACATCAACGGGTGCAGCGTGGTCGTGCAGCCGTTCGTGACCCACTACGCGCTGGACGACTGGATGATCCAGTCCGGCACGACGATCAAGCAGTGGTGCACCGCCCACCGCCGCGACGCGTCCGACAACCGCCCGCAGAACGCGTCCTCGGCGTACGTGAACAACGGCAACAACTACGTGTGGGGCTTCGCCGCGAGCACGGCCGGGGCCAGCGCGGGCCTGAGCACGGCGTCGTGGGGCGCGGGCGACCCCTACGGCGTCGAGATCGCGCGGTTCGACCTGCCCAGGGGCTACATCTTCGGCACGTCGGCGCCCGGCGGCAACAGGCTGGTCGCGGCGTCCGTCAAGGAGGTGTCCTTCGATCCGGAGCAGATCACGCCCTCGCTGTCCGCGAGCGTGCCGATCTCCGCGATGCGCCCGACCGGCGGCGGGGGCGTCAGCCCGAAGCTGGTGGATACGATCACGGCGTCCATGCTGAAGGACACGAACAACTGAGGCGACACATGAAAAGATTCATCGGACAGATCCGCGGGACGCGCGCCGCCTTCACGTTGATGGAGGTCAACCTCGCGATCTTCATCATGGCCGTGGGCGTGCTCGCGATGACGGCGCTCTACCCGCTCGGCTTCCGGGAAAGCCAGCAGGCGCGCGACGACGTGCGCGCGGCCATCGTGGCCGACGAGGTGCTCGGCAAGCTCACGGCGGCGCTCTCCTCGCGCAACATCGAGTGGCAGGACTGGAGGTCCGCCATCGAAAACGCCGTCTCGAAGTCCAACCAGGGCGGCGCCGGCAACGGCTGGCTCTCCTATTTCAACCAGCGCGGGAGCGACACGTTCGTCATCATGAACCGGCCCAACGCGAACAGCCACGCGCAGGAGGTGTTCAACGCCCTCGCCAGCGCCGCGAACGGCGCCACCCAGAAGCCCACGTGGAACATGGACAGCAAGTACGCCCACGGGCTCGTCGTGCAGTGGGGCAAGCGGATCATCGCGGGCGGACCGGGCGTGAGCACCGCGCAGGACGACTACTCGCGCGTCTCGATCAGCTTCCGGCTGGCGCGCCGCTCGGGCGCGCTCATGACCGCGCCGATCTACTACACGGAAGTTCACTTTCAGGGCGACCAGAAGGACATGGAACAATGACACGGCGAGTTTCAGAGAGCGGCTTCACCCTGCTTGAGGTCCTGGTGGCGTCCATGCTGCTGGCGATGCTCATCACCATCCTCACGATGGTGTTCAATTCGTCCTCCATCGCCTGGAGCACCGGCAAGGCGGGCGTGGCGGAGATGGACACCGTGCGCAACAACATGGCCGCCGCCGGGATGGTGGCGGACAACGCCATCCCGCGCGTGGACGTGAACACGCCGAACGCCTGGGGCGTCCTGGTGGGCCCCTGGGACAAGAGGGGCGACCTCCGCAAGCGCGCCGTCGTGCAGATGTCGGCCAACACGGTGGCCAACCAGGCCTGGGGCGCGCTCGTGATGGACTCGAAGATCAAGAGCCCCAACGACGACGTGGGCCCGGGCACGTGGGTGCGCGGCAACAGCACGCCGCTGTGGGCGACCTTGCAGCCTGGATCCATCAACATCTCGGGCAACGCGAAAGCCTACATCGTCGGCGTCTGGTCCCTCGGGCCGGACGGCAAGGAGAACTCCGGCGACGACATCAGCACCTGGCCGGACCTGGATTGAGGAGCGCAGCAATGAGAACGAACGACAAAAGCGGCTTCACGATCATTGAGCTCGTCACGGTCATCGGAATTCTCCTCCTGCTCATGGGGGCGATCACGACGTCCGTCAGCGGCGCCCGCCGCCGGGCCAAGACCCAGCAGGCGATCGCCGAGGCGCAGGAGCTGACGAACGCCATTCTCGCCTTCGAGAACTTCTCGCGCCCCGGGCAGCGGTCCCCGCTCGAGAACAAGGCCACGGGCGAGAGCTGGAAGGTTGCGACCCAGGGCGACATGGGGTTCGTCCTCGGAAACGAGAAGAACCCAACCGGGCAGGAAGGCAACGTGCCCGTGCTGTTCAACGGCGCCGTGACGGGCGGCAGCATCCGCGACCCGTGGGGCCATCCCTACCGGTACCGCATTATGTCGTCGTCCATCCAGATGGAGGACGAGACGGCCGGGAGCATGGGCGAATCTGCCTTCGCGATCCCGAACATCAACCGCATTCCCGCGGACGAGGTGAACTGATGAAACGACATTCCCAACAGGGCAGCGCCCTCCTGGTCGTTCTGGGCTTCCTTTCGTTCATGGTGGTGAGCGCCGTGGCGTTCGCCATCTGGATGCGCACCGAGCGCCTGCCGTCAAGCGCCCTCCGCCGTTCCGTCGCCAACCGCTACCTCGTGAAGGCGGCGCTCGCGCAGGCGATGAGCCGCGTGGACGACGCCGTCCGCTCGCACGCCTATCCGGGCGCCTGGAACACGAACCAGCAGAACATGGTGTACCGCGACCGGAACAACTGCGCCTACGACTGGTGGGAGTCGCGCGTGTTCATGCCGCCGGACCCCGACGGCGAGGGCACCACGTCCGGCGACCCGTACTCGCGCTACGCGCCCGTCACGAAGACCGTCTCCGTGCTGAACCTCGAGGCTCTGGGCTACCTGCCGCCCGCCATCGCCAACGACGTGCGCCTGCTCGCCCGTTCCTCGTGGGCGGCCAAGTGGGACTACTTCAACTTCGACGCGGGGCGCTACGCCTTCTGCGCGGTGAACGTGTCGGACATGCTCGACATCAGCAAGATGGCGGCCGACGCGCCGCGCACCTCCGCGGCGGCGTCGCATCCCCTGTCGGCCGGGCAGAAGCCCCCGGCGTCCCGCTTCTCGCTCGCGTACCTCTTCCGGAACTCGTCCACGTCTCAGAGCGACAATTTCTCCAACCCCAGCGGCATGGACCAGTTTGACCAGCGCGTCCACATCTCGCCCGGCCAGGGGGAATGGACCACGGCGCCGCTCGTTTCGCTCATGGACTACAACCTCTCGATCGGCGAGCAGCGGATCGGCAACCTCTGGTCGCCGTTCGTCGACCTGGCCTGCGGGGCCAACAACACGCGCTTCCTCTACGAGGCGTCCGGCGCGGCCGTGCCGAAGGTCAAGGGCGCGGAGCGCCAGCCGTTCGTGACGTCCTCCTGGTTCCCGCCCAGCCAGCTCGTGAAGAGCGACGGCACGTCCTCCACGCCGCTGGACCTCTCGCAGAACCCGCCGTTCCCGCCCGGCCTGGTGGAGAACGACGGCGCGAACCTCCAGACGGTGCTTGACAGCACCGGTAGCCAGAAGTTCTGGGAGACGATGTACCTGAACAGCCATGCGCTCTGCATTCTGGACCAGTTCACGCTGTTCGACTACCTCGACAAGAACGACGTGCCCGTCTCGCTCGCCATGCCGTGCGCGGAACGCGTGCCCATGCTCGCCGCCCTTGCGCCCTACAACCACCCGCAGGTGGAGTTCGTTCCGGCCGCGCAGCCCCAGGAGGAGGCGATTGACGCCGACCATAAGAGAAAAATCTACGAAACGAAGATCAAGATCACGACCAGCGGCATGGGGCTGAGCTCCACGCTCGTCTTCCCCTTCAGCGGCGGGAAGACGCCTGTCGGGTGCACGGCGCAGGCCTTTGCGCGCCTCGTCTTCGTGGGCGAGGCGGCGGGCGGCGGCGGTGGCGGCGGCGCCACGGCGTCCGTCACGCTGCGCAACAACGGCTTCGCGCGGAACTTCCGCCCCCTGAACGACGCGGAATGGTCGGCCAACGTCGACGAGGCCAACCAGTTCAAGATCGAGGCGGGCTCCAGCGCGGGCGTCCTCTCCCACACGCCGGCCGAGAACTGCCTGGCCGTCACGCTGCCCTCGCAGGATTCGGCGTCGTGGACGCCGCCGGCGGACATGCAGTCCGAACGGGACTGCTGGAAAGACGCGCTCCTTCCCTTCAAGGACGCCGGCACGCTCGAAAAGCCGATTCTTCGCCGAATCGAATACTACGCGATCGAGAAGGACGCGCAGGGGAACGTCGTGGGCGAGAAGCGCGATCCCCAGAAACCCAAAGACTACTACGAGATCGTCTTGCGTCCGTTTGACGTGAACGGCGAATTGCTCTCGGCCATCCCGGAGGGCGAAATAGACGAATCAACGTTCAACGCGTTGCGCGGCCAGTACACGATCCGCCCCTATCTCGTGACATGGGCGCGCGTGAGGCAGGACGGCAAGACGGTGGACATGGTCCCCGCCACGTATGAGGACGACAAGGCCTTCAACGGCATCGACAACACGGGTTTCGCCGGTCCCGGCTCCGACGACGTCAACAATTATTTCCTGGGCAATACGCCCCCCACGACGCCCGGCCAGCACGCCATGCCCATCATGCGTTTCCAGAGCAAGATGGAGTTCACGTACGAACAGGCGGCTGCGGGGACGGCTCCCACGGGGAACGAGTGGGACTACAAGTCGTGCTATACGATCGACCCGCGCTTCAACTGGGCGCCGGAGAACTGGTGGTTCGATCCGGACGACGCCAACCCCACGGGACAGAAGTGGTACAAGGCCGTCTTCGGCAATGGGCTGGACGACAACAACGCCATTCTCAACATGCTGGTGCAGGACGAGTTCCAGGGCAGCGTCAACAAACGCGGCGACCGCGCCAGCGACCCGTTCCTGTTCGTGTCGAACCTTGGTTACCTCCAGTCCGTCGGCGAGCTGGCGTTCCTGCCGCACCTCTCCGACATGAAGGAGAACGGCCTGGCGATGAGCGTGCTGGGCGACTCGCGGCAGGACGTCGACGGCAACGTGCATGGGGGCAAGCTTTTCGACGGCGCGCCGCGCGAGATGGCGACGGCCACGCCCGAGCAGGACAAGGTCGCCTTGATGCCCTGCGCGATGGCTGCCTGGAAATCCTACCAGAGTTTCCGGACGAACCCGGAGGGGTTCGAGTTCGGCGCCAACTTGTACCGCCGCGGCCTCGTCAACGGGTCGCAGGGCTTCTACGTGAACCCCTACACGCAGAGCCAGGAGATCATGCTCGCCGCCCTTGCGAACGCGCCGCTCAACTACTGGGTGGCCGGCACGAACTACACGGCAATCGGCAAAACGCAGATGAACACGTTTGACGCCGGCAAGAACTACATGTTCAACGACGGCGGAAACGGCGTGCAGTTCCGGGGACGGGACGTCAACAAGGTCGCCACGTTCCTGCGCCGCCGGTTCGAGGACCTGGCCAGCATGATCGAGATTCCCATGGGAATGAGCTCGACGGACCTGTACGTCTACCAGAAGGTGTGGGAGGACATGTTCGACGCCCTTGACTGGGGCGGCAAGCTCGACTTGACCATTGAAAACGTTTACGATGATTTGATGGATTATTACAATGACGGGGAAGCCAACAACAAAGACTACCGGCAGACGTACATGCAGGCGAACGGGAACGGCTATTCGACTCTCAACCACTTCGCGCGGGGCGGCGGTAAGAAGGGCCTCGGCACGGGCATCCGCCTGGACAAGAACAAGGCCGTCCACAAGGACGATTTCAACTTGTCGGCCGACCCGCTCCGCGGGCAGTACACGGGCGACACGGGCGACACGTCCTGCTACAGGGAGTTCTTCGACATCGACCGGATGTTCCTCCACAGCTACTGGCGCGACTGCTTCGCGAACAGGCAGCAGCTCTTCCTGATCTTCGTGCGCGCGGAGTCCACCGCCCTCGGCGGCGCGGGCGAGGGCACGCC
>JAFRNO010000401.1 GCA_017430155.1 Kiritimatiellia bacterium
AAAAGGGTAAAGGCCGTGCGGTGCGGAAGGAACACATGCAGGTGGCGGAAAGCTAGGAGGGTCAGACCATGCGAGAGGAAGGTGCCCCGCCCCCGCCGAAGAAGGCGCTCGGTTGGCGTAACATGACGGTTCTTGCTCTTCCGAGAACCGACAATCTCAATGCGTCTGTCAAAGTGCGGTCGTGCTAGGTGCTCCGTGGTGCTAGACGATCGGGACGGAGCCGAGGAGCTTGTCGGCGGAGATGCCGTAGAGGATGCTCATCTTCTGCACCTGCGAGGCGTACGGCTCGGTCTCGCCGTTCTCCCACTTCGACAGCGTGCTGGTCGCAACGCCGATGATGGTGGCGGCGTTCTCCTGCGTGATGCCCTTGATGGCGCGCGCCGCCTTGTAGTTCGGCCTGTATGGCATGTTTCACCTCCCCTCGTCGCGTTGTCGGGATACCGACATTTCCAGCTGCCCTTGATTATGTCGTTATGCCGACATAAAATCAAGCGTGAATACCAACTTTTTTCGGCATTACGAAAGGGTGGCGGACGGCATGGACAAATTCGGGAAGCGTTTCCGCGAGTGCAGGAAGGCCGCCGGGCTCACGCAGGTCGCCGCCGCGCAGCTCATGGGCATAGGCCATTCGTCCATCAGCGAGTACGAGAACGACGTCTCCGAGCCGACCGCCAGCGTTCTCTTCAAGATGGCGGAGACGTACGGGTGCTCCATAGACCACCTGCTCGGGCTGGACGTCCCCGACAACGGCATCATCGTCCGCACGATCATGAGGGACGGCGAGTAGCATGGCGACGATCATCCACCACGGCGGCGACTGCTACGAGGTGCAGGCCACCAACGGCTACCGCCCCGACGGCAAGCGCCGCCGCGTGTCCCGCCGCGTCCATGGCACGATGCGAGACGCGCAGGCGCTGGCGGTGAGGCTCGACCTGGAGATGGGCGGAAACCCCGCCCTCGGCAGCGGCGCGACGCTCGACGGCTACTTCGAGGGCGTGTTCATGGCGTCGCACGCCGACCTCGACCCGAAGACGCTGGCGAACTACCGCACGATATGGCGGCTCCACGTATCCCCGCGGTTCGGCTCCCGCCCCATCGCCGAGCCCTCCCCCGCCGAGGTGCAGACGTGGGTGTCCTCCATGACGCGCGGCAACGCCGTCCACGCGGCGAAGCTGCTGCGCTCCGTCCTGCGGGATGCGTGGTACATGGGGCTGCTGCCCTCCGAGCCGATGAGACGCCCTCTGCGGTACCCGAAGGCCGCATGCGGTAAGTTGGACGTGTGGGACGGCAGCGAGGTGTTATACGCGCTCTCACGGCTCAACGGGCACCGCCTGCTGCCGCTCGTGGCGGTGATGGTGGGCGCCGGGCTGCGCAGGAGCGAGGCGATGGCGCTCCGGTGGGAGGATGTCACGTTCTCGCCGGGATACGCCCGCATGACGATCGCGAGGGGCGCGCACGCGGAGGACGGCAGCACGAAGAACCCCGAGAGCGTCCGCACGGTCGCGGTCATGGAGCCGTTCGCGTCAATCCTCGCGGAGTGCCGCGGCGAGGGCCCGATATGCCCCATGACGATGGCGCGGGCGGCGAAGGTGTGGCGCAACCTCTTCGAGGGCGCGGTCGAGTCGGAGGACGGGCGGAGGTCGCGCCCCGCCGGACCGCTCCACGGGATGCGCTACATCCCCATGAAGCAGCTCCGCGCGACGAACACGACGCTGATGCACGAGGCGGGCGTGCCGGACACGACGCTCTCGATGGTCCACGGGCACACGGACGTGCGCACGGACTACCGCCACTATATCGCGCCCACGTCCACCGCCGCCGACACCGCCGCGAAGATGCTTCAATCTTTTATGATGGACGCCGAGCCGCGGCAGTTCCGGGCAGTTTCGGGCGAGTGAAGATGAAAAAAGCAGGCCACGGAACAAGCCCGTGACCTGCGGTTTCTCTGGTCGGGTGGACTGGATTCGAACCAGCGACCCCTTGACCCCCAGTCAAGCTGGCGTGTGCTCTGACCTGCGGATTCATCGAGACGGTCGGCACTTTCCAGCACTTTCCGCCACTTTGCGCGGCAGCTCATGGCAGCGCACGTTAACGCAAAAAAGCCCCTCCCGCCTAAGCGAGAGGGGCATCCCCGCGCGGCCGGGAGGGAAGTCAACCGCGCCTAGTGGGTCGATATGATCAATGTGATGAGCACCATGCCCGCGACGATCGCGCACGCGAGCAGGATGCTCTCTATCTGCTCGTCGGTCACTTCGCGGTCAGCGCGGGCCACGTCTTAGCTCCCACCATGCCGTCTGGGTAGATTCCGACGAGTTTCTGGAACTCCTTGACGGCGGCCTCGGTCTTGTCGCCGAAGATGCCGTCCGGCTTGAACGTTGCGATGCCGCGCAGCACGAGCAGGAGCTGCAATGCCATCACCGCGTCGCCCCTGTCGCCCTTCTGCACGAGGGGCAGGGACTTGAGCTGCTTCTCCGCCTCGAAGCTGGGGCGGATGCCGCCCACGACGTTGGACGGGTAGCGCGTGCAGCGTTTGACGCAGCCGCTCACGTTGCCCTCGATGGTGTCGAGGTACGTGCCGTGGTTCGCCACGACGATGCCCACGTGGTCGGCCTCGGCTGCGTAGTAGCCCGCGCTCGTCCAGTTGAATAGGATGAGGTCGCCCTTCTTGAGGTCGGAGCACTTGAGCAGCTTGCCCGCGCTCCTCGCGGCTCGGAGCAGGCCGCTCGTGCATGCCGCCGTGGGGCAGCCCGTACAGGCGATGCCGAGCTGGTACAGGCACCACGAGACGAACATGGCGCAGTAGGGCACGCC
>JAFRNO010000050.1 GCA_017430155.1 Kiritimatiellia bacterium
GAAGATGATCATCGTGGCGCCGGCGCGGAGGTTGTCGAGATAGAGCCAGCCGTCCTTGATTCCCGGCTCGAACCACGTGGCCGTCCCGCCCGCGACCGTGCATGTGATGCGCGCCGCCAGCTCCGCAGGGGACAGGCCCTCCAGACCGCCCGCCGGGCACACCTTGATGTTCTGCCGCGTCGGCTGCTCCGCGAACGCCACCATCACGTGGCCGCCGTGGCGGAAGAGCGCCGCCTGCGCATCCGTGAACCTCGGCCCGTAGTCGCCCAGGTCGCGTACCGTCTTCGGCACGTCCGCGTACGTCAGCGTCGCATCGCCCGTCAGGAGCCACTGCCCCACGAGCGTGCCCGCGCCCGACACCGTGCCGCGCACCGGGCAGCCGCCCGTCGCCGACACGTTCGACACCACGGCACCCGCGCCGAGCGTCAGGTTGCCTGCGATGCCGTTCGGCAGTGCGTCGAAGAAGTCGTCCATCGACGCGCGGAACGTGTAGTTCCGCTCGTCGAAGGACAGATAGCCGCTTTTGCCTGGCTTCTGTACGCGGAGGGCGCACTCGCCGTTGCGGGCGGCAGAACATCCGATCCAGCCGCCTCGATCCGTTGTGCGAATCTTGAATTTGTGCCAGCCTGCGGTCAGGCAGCAGCGTTTCGTCTCGGCCGGATTGAATAGGGCGAAGAGGCCTTCCTCATCGTCAAGCCAAAAATAGATAGTGTCATCGTAGCACGCCGAGAACAACCATTCGCCCGCCTCGTCCGACGCCACCCAAAACCAGCCGGAGAATTCGTTGACGGCCTTCGACATCGGATGTCCGGGCGGCGCACTGAGACGGTCATGGATGAACGAGATTGAATTGGTACTCGCGACCGTATCCCAGTCGTAGTCCGCCGCCGTCTCTTCCTTGGTTGCGGCGGCGCTGTGCGAGAACGGCGCGTGCTTCCAGCGGACGAGTCCCGCCGTCGAGGCGAGCGGCGCGTTGGGACGCATGGCGAGCGTGTCCGTGTCGAACCGAAGCAGGCCCGTCGGCGCGTTCGAGATGCTCGCCGCGTCCACCACGGCGTTCGTCCATGCAAGGCCCATGCCCGCGTCATGCCAGCCGCCCAAGTCCTGCCCGAACCCCACGCTGCCCATGTTCATCACCACCACGCGGAAGTCGTGCCAGCCTTCCGCCAGCTCGCACGTACCGGACTGCGACTGGTCGTAGCCCACGGACTGGAACACGCGCGCACCGTCGATCTTCAGCTCGATACCGTTGTTGTACGTGCCCGCGAAGGTGTACGTGTCCGTGGTCGGCGCGTAGAACTGTCCCTCGTAGATGGCGGCGGAGCCGTCCGCCAGCACCGAATCGCCGTTCGCGACCCTGAACTGCCCGTGTACGAGTCCCAGGCTCGTTGGACGATAGGGGAAATCCCCGTCGTACGCCATGGCTTCGTCCATGTTGTCGTAGACGCCCTCGTCACGCTTCCCCAATCCGACGTTCTTGAGGTCCAGGTACGCCATCTTCACGCAGTTCGTGCCGCCCACGCCCAACTTGACGGCCGCGCCGGCCGCCACCGTCAGGTTGCTCATCGCCGCCGCACCGGAAAGGTCCTTCACCCCCGTGCCCGACACGGACACGTTGCCCGCCAGGCGTCCCTGCACGTGGAGTCCGCCGCGCATGTTGCCGTCGCCCGTCACGGTCAGGTCGCCGAGTCCGTGCAGACCCGCCGTGAGGCCCACGTCGTGTCCGTTCAGGTCGATGGTCGATTCCGCCACGCCGTGCGAACCCACGACCACGTCCATGCCCCAATAAGGCGGATGCGGCATCGTGTTGGCCTTATCGCGCCTCGTATACCAGATGCCCCAGTCGCTGCCAGCCTTCAGCGTGCCGCCGTTCAGCTCAAGCGCCGAGCCGCTTTGATAGTACGTGCTCGTCACAAAGAGTCCTACGATCGCGTTGGCCCCGTTGTCCGTCAGCGTCAGCGTGCTGCCCGCCTCCAACGCGAGACGGGCGACGTGATCGGCCGCGGACTGGAACTGGACGAGGCCCGTCTCGATTCTTGTGTTCGTGCCAAGCGCAACGTCGGCCTCTGTGGAAGTGGTTCCGAGGTGCAACCCGCTGGTGGCGTTCGCGAGATTCCAGTCGGCGTTCGTGATGACGGTGCGCACGTCCTGGTGATAATCAAGGAAGTTGTAGAAAGTTACGCCAGAATAGGATGTCGTCGGCAGCACGTAGCAAGCCCCGTTCAAGCACACCGTACGGGGTGCGTTCGTGGGGTCGGCGAAGTGTCCGTTAGTCTGGAAATTGACGGCCTTGCCGCTTGGAATGTTGAGGGTGATCGACGGCGCCACGGGGAATCCCGTCGCGAAGGCGCGAATATCCGCCCCCTCCGTGGGAGACAGCACGACCGACCCGTCCGCGACAAGCGGCTTAGGACCGCCGCCGAACCAGTCAGTGCCTACCGGCGCGAGGGTAAGCGTCTTGCCCTTCAGGGACACCGTGGACGCATGGAAGTCGATGCCGCGGCCGGTCGTGGTCATCGTCGTGTCCTCGTTCGTCGAGGTAAATGTACCGTAGAACTGCATTCGCCTCGTTGCGCCGTTGATCGTCCCTGGCGCAGTGAAGACGATGTTGGAGAACATGCAGTTGTCGACCCCAACCGTCAGCGTGCCGTTGTTGTGGAAGCCGGTGGACGAGATGATGTGCCGGGCGGTGTTGATGGAGAACGTGCCGTTGTTCGTGACGACGCTCGCGAACGACCAAATCTTGTCGGTGTAGTTGGCGCCTGTGCCATCCATCTGGATGAGTTTCAGCGTGGCGCCTTCGTCCACAGTGACGGGAGTCGTAAACCTGGCATTGCTGCCGCGCCCGATACGCAAGTTGTTGACGCCGTCTTTCACGTGAATGGAGGTGCTGCCCTTCGGCGCGGCGTCGATGAACACAAGCAGCGCGTCGTGCATTTCGATGCCGCCAGGAACATTCACCGTAGGCGACCCCTCGAAGCCCAGCGTACTGGTGGCCGCGAGGACGATCTTGTCCGGCGTCCAGGTGGAGGAAGACATGCCCCCGAACTCCGCACCGGAGACATCGCCCTTGCCAAGAAACGTGACCGTGTGCGCGCCGGAAAGAGTGGCCACGCTCTTATAGCTGAAAGCGCCTCGGTTGGACGTTTCGAGATCCATGCGCCCGCACGTGGCGATTGCCGCGTCGTCGTCCAGCACGATGCGGCCGAATGCCTTGTTTCTGTAGTGCGAGTTCCCCACGCTGTTCGTGATCGTGCCGAAGCCGTTGAAACCCGTTCCGGCGACGTGGAGGATCACGTCGTGCGTGATCGTGTCGCGCGGGTCGCATTCGGCGTCGGTCTGCAGCGCGCTCGGATAGTTGATGTCGAGCGTGCCGCCGTTGATCGTGACGACGGTGTCCACCGCGCCAAGGGCACGGGAGCCGCAGTTCGCGCCGAGCTTGAGGATGCCGTTTGAGATCGAGATTCCGCCCGTCCCCTGGTAGCCGTCGCCGTCGACCGTGAGCGTGCCCGCGCCCGTCTTGACGAGGAGCACGGGACCGGACACGCTGCCCGTCCACGTTACGTCGTCGGCAAGGTCGAGCGTGAGCGTCGCCGCCGTCTCGGACGTGTTCTCGAACACCTCGTCGCCCACGAGCGACGTCACGGTCATGTCCACGCCCGCAAGGTCTGTCGCCGCCCGCGCCGACAACGCCAAGCCGCCGGCGATTCCCATCGCCGCCAGATACACAAAAAGGTTTCGGTTCATATTCACATTCCTTTGCGACAAATTGCTAGTGCC
>JAFRNO010000402.1 GCA_017430155.1 Kiritimatiellia bacterium
CTCGGCCCACTTGAGCTTGAGCGCCTCGTCCGCGCGCACCTGAGCGGGCCAGTTCGTGAGGGACACGCCCGCAAACGCCTCGAAGCGCGTGCGGCAGCCCGCGCAGAAGCAGTGGTTGAGGTCGGGGTAGCGGATGTAGTCGAAGTGGATGCCGTCCACGCCCTTGCGCGCGAGCTCGCACATCGCGTCGATCTCCAGCTGCTGGTTGTCGGGGTTGGACGGACACAACCAGCGTCCCTTCACCGCGCCGTTGAAGCCCACCTGTACGCGGTTCGTCGCCGCCATCCGGTCGGCGAACGCCTGTGCGGTGTGCGAGCCCATGTTCCAGCACACCTTCCACACATGGCACTTCACGCCGTACTTGCGGCAGGCGGCGAGACACTCCTTCAGCGCGTCGCCGCGCGTGGCCACGTCGGGCGAGACGGGCAGCACCTGCGAGTCGTAGAACGCCACGCCGCCCCAGCACAGGTTCGGCAGAATCGCGTTGAAGCCCGTGCCCTTCAGGAAGCGGATCGAGCTGTCCCAGTTGTGGTCGCCGCCGAGTCCGCGCGCGCTGTGGCACCAGAACGCGCGGTGCTCGCCGGTCTTCGACGGACAGTCCGCGAGCCACGCCCGGATGGCGAGGCGGCGCTCCTCCTTCGCCTTCTCGCGCGCCGCGATGCGCGCCTCGAGCTCGGGCGCGAGGTCGCCGACGATCGCGCGCATGAGCTGTCCCTGCGCGCCCGACGTGCCGCCAAGCCACACGTGCGCCATGTAGACGCCCGTCGAGGCGCGCACGAGCGCGGGATATTTCATCGCACCCTTCTTGCCCGTGCCCCACATCGCCACGGCCGTCGTGCCCTTGCCCGGGCGCACCACGCTCGTAATCCAGGACTGCTGCGGCGCGAACTCCGGCTGGTGCGGGAGTCCTGTTCCCACGCGCAGGAACCCGGCGATCGACGCCTCGCCGCGGTCCGTCGGACGCACCGTGCCTTTCAGCTCGACGCCGAGGAGATCCGCCACCTCCTTCGGCAGCGAATAGCAGGCGAGCAGCTTGCGGCCGCCCAGCACGAACGAGCGGATCGCCGTGAACGCGTTCGTGGGCACGGACGGATTGTACGGCAGCACGACGGCCTTCATCGGCGCGAGCAGCTCGGGGGTGAGGTCCGTGTCGGCGATGATCGCGGAGCCCACGCCCAGCGCGTCGAGGGACGCGGAGACATTCGCGGCGAACTGCATGTAGCCCTTTGACTCCGCCCCGCCCTTCGCGGCCAGCGACTCCGCGTAGACGATCGCCACGTCCGGCGTGGTGCCGGATGTCGCGACGTTCGCGATCGCGCATACCGTGCTGTTCGTGCCGGCACGCCAGCCGCTGATGCGCATCGTCGAGATCTTCTCCCAGCCCTCGGGCGTGCCCTCGGTGCGAAACTGTCCCTTCGGGATGCGGATGTGCGTCCACACGGCATCCTCCTCCGGCGCAAAGGAGGCGCTGTACCAGCCGTTCCCGCTCCTGAGGTAGCAGCTGAAGGACGTGAACTGCGTGAGGTCGCCGCAGACGAAGTCAAACTGGAGGCCCGGCTCGGCGCGGAGGTCGCAGGACAGCTTCACGTCCCAGCTCGCACGCGCAGCGGGCGCGGCCGTGAAGTCGACGGGCAGCTTGACCGCGCCGGGCGCGAGGAACTCGGCCGGCCAGGTCGACTCGCCCGTCGTGATCGCGGCCTTGACGGCGGCGGCGTTCGTGAGCGCGGCCCAGGCGGGCCGCACGTGGGCGTCGCCGGCTGCGGGGATCTCGGGCAGCGCGAGTTTCGGCGGCTCGTCCAGTTGCGTAGGACGCGCGGGCTTCGGTTTCGCCGCGGCCGCGGGCTTCTTACCGCCGTCGCCGCATCCCGCCACCATCACCGCGACCGCCAGCACGCCCACGACCATCCGCATCGAAAGACTGTTCATGTTCTGTTCCTCGTGTTTCACTTGCTTTCCGGCAACAGGCCGGACTGACGCAGGAGCGCCGCCGTCTCGGGGGCGCGTCCCCGGAAGAGGCGGAACACCTCCATTGGATCGGTACCGCCGCCGAGGGCGAGCACGGTGTCGCGGTAGCGACGTCCCGTGCGGCGCACCGCTTCCTCGTCGTCGAGGCCCGCCTCCTCGAACGCGCCGAAGCAGTCGGCGCTCATCACCTCGCTCCACTTGTAGCCGTAATAGCCCGCGGCGTAGCCGCCGCTGAAGATGTGCGAGAAGGCGTTGAGGAATCGGTCCTCGGGCACCGACGTGCCGGGCGTGAGGTCGTCGAACACGCGCCGCTTCACGTCGTCGGGCGTGCCCGCGAAACCGCCGACGTGCAGGAGCATGTCCAGCGTGCCGAAGGACAGCTGCCGGAGCATCGCGTTCGCGGCGCGGTAGTTCTTCGCGGCGCGCACGCGCGCGAGGAGCGACTCGGGGATCGGCTCGCCCGTCTCGACGTGGCGGGCGAAGGAGCGCACCGTCTTTGCGTCCGTGCACCAGTTCTCCATGAACTGCGAGGCCACCTCCACCGCGTCCCAGTCGATCAGGCCGAGGCCGCTCGCGCCCGCGTCGTCCACGCGCGTGAGCATGTGCTGGAGGGC
>JAFRNO010000051.1 GCA_017430155.1 Kiritimatiellia bacterium
ACGCGCGTATCCGTGCCCGCGTCATCGCTAAAGGCCACGCGGCTGGTGTTCTGGAAGTTGACGGTACCGCCGTGTATCTCAAGAAACGGAGCCGTGTTGAGCCGGAGGAGGTTCCCCTCGCCGTCCTTGTACACGCCATTCGTTTTGTTGCGCCCGAAAGCAACAGATGACTTGGCGTTAAACGTGCCACCGTACACGCGGATGCCTGACTGCGGCCTACCCTCCGGCGTCGAACCCTCGAACCCGTTCTTCACGCCGACCATGAGCCAACTGTTGACGTTCACCGTGCCGCCACGTACTTCGAGGACGCCGCACTTCTCCTGCACGCCCGGATTCGTGCGCGGATCGACATTCACCTTTCCGATCCAGGCGTCCGCCCCACTGCCGTGGATGTTGAACTCGCCGCCCTTCTCGCCGAGCACGAGCGTCCCTTCCAGCAATTCGAACGCGCTGCCGTGGATCGTGGAGTCGCCATTCGCGTTCCACGTGACAGCATCCAAGTTGCCGTTGCCGCCGACCGCCGAGATTACGTTCGTGGCATTCGCGCCGCCCGGGATGCGCAGGATGCCGGGCCCCGTCTTCACGAAGCCGCCCAACGGGTTCGTGAACTTCCCCGCGAGCGTCAGGTCGCCCGTCACGTCGAAGATCGCGGACCTCGTGTCGTTCGTGCCGGTCGCCGACACGGCGCGCGTCGTGACGATGTCGCGGTTGAACGTGCCCGTGCCCGTGTACTTGAGCGTGCCCGCGTCCATGTAGAGCGTGCCGCCGCCGCCGAGGGACGACGACGCGGCGGGCAGCAGGTTGTCCGCCACGAGCGTGCCGCCGTCGAGGTAGGTGGGGCCGTTGTACCAGTTGTACGGATCCATGTTCACGATGCCGCCCTTGCCGAGGCCCTCGTTGACGCGCACGGTCACCTCGCCGCCGAACGCGGGCACGTTCGTCGTCACGTTGTAGCCGGGGGCGATCGTGACGACGTTCGACGTCTCCGCGTCGGGGTCGAACGGCGCGCCGCCCGTGAGCGGCTTGTTCTCCACCGTGTAGTGCAGGTTGCCGGTGATGCGCTCCTTCACGCAGTACGTGCCGTTCTCGTCCCGGTACGGACGGTAGTCGCGCACGAGCGCGTCGCCTTCCCATATCTTGAGCGACCAGAAGCGCACCGTGGCGAAGTTGCCGTAGCCCGAGACTGCGTTGGTCGTGGCGTTGTTGGCCTTGCTTGCGAAGAGTCCAAGGGGGTACTTCGCGGTGTTGGGGACTGGGCCGAACGCGCCCGGCGCGCCGATGCGCGAACCGTTGCGGTAAAGACGCGCGATACGGTCGGGGATGCTGATGGTGAAAAGGACGCGCTCCTGCGTGACATTGCCGGCACCCATGCCCCACCAGCCAGCGTTGACGTTGTTGGTGCACGAGTAGGCGTACTGGCCGCTGCTGTTGATGTACTGCTGGAGGGAGAGGCTGCCGCTGCCGCCGGTCAGGCCGATGGCGCGCTGCTGGAGGTTCGACTGGGACGGATTGTCGCCCCGGTTGAACTGGTGGTAGGCGTAGTCCAACGCGAGCCGCGTCTTCGGATTCACGTAGTAGCCCGTGTTGATCGCGGTCTTTTGGTTGTAGTCCGAGTCGACGTACTCCACGTACGTGCCGCCGGCCAGCGCCGACAAAGCCACCAGACCGACGATTCCCATCGCCGCAACGCGCATCATCTGCCTCATGTTTTGCCTCCTTCTGCTCATGAGGAAAGTTTCCTTGGCAGACAGTATATCACATTTTGGCAGATCTGTGTGGGGCCGCCGCGTACGGCTTGCGTGGACGCTCGCCCTCCCGCAACGGGCAAGATACCCGTCCCAGTCGAGGCCGCAACGGGCGAGACGCCCGTTGACCTGGTCAGCGCACGAAGAGGTGCGTGCCGCCGTTCTTGAAGACGATCGTGGCCGTCGTGCTCGTGACCGTGCGCCCGTAGGCGTCGTAGGCCAGCACGTCGTACTCGGCCGAGCCCGTCTGCGTTCCCACCACCGAACACGTCGGGCCCGTCGCGCCCGCAATCGCCACGCCGTCCTTCCGCCACTGGTAGCGCGCCGCAGTGGGCGCATACGCCGTGAGGACGTACGGCACGCCGATGGCGACCGCGCCGCTCTCCGGCTGGCGCGTGAACGCGACGGCCGCGTCGCGCGCCACGGGCCGCACGAAGATGTACAGGTCGCGCGTCGTGTACTGGCCCGCGTTGTAGATGAACGTCCAGTCGGTATGGGTGTTGGCGACGTTGTTGCCGATGCCGACGCCGGGATTGGCCGTCTGTTTCACGCCATTGGCGTTGTAGCCGCCGCCGAGGGCGTTCACCGCGAGGACCGTCTGCTTCGCCAGATAGCTGTGCACCTGCAGGCAGTTGTACGTGTAGCCGGACGTGGGGTTGCTGTTGCTGTCGCCGAAGTCGTTCACCGACCCGCTGGCGCCGGGGATGTTCATGGCGTTGGACCCGCCATAGTTGCCCATGAAGAATTCGATGTTGCCGCGCGGGTACGTGCCGTCCGTCAGGATCGGCTCCATCACGCCCGAGTAGCCGTGCTGCACGTGCAGGTCGTCCACATAGCACTGCCACGTGTTCTGCCGCCGCTCGCAGGCGACGCCCAACTTGGACGCGTCTTCGGTGAACGCGCCCATCGACGCCCACGCCCACTGGTTCGTCTTGCCGTCGGCCGACCGGATCCGCAGCGCGTAGGCCGCGCGGTCGAACGCGAAGTCGCGGAAGCGCGTCTCGTCCACGCCATACGCCGGGCCGATCGTGCCGACCCACGAGCCGCTCGCGACGGGCGTGAACTTGTACACGAGCTCGTAGTCGCCCCGCTCGGAAACGGCGTTCAGCTCCGACGGCACCGTGCCGTCGGGCACCGTGAACGCGGGCGGTTTGGGGACTGCGGCCGACTTGTAGGCCGATCCCGGAATCTGCACGGTCAGCCAGCCCGTCGTCCCCGCCGCGAGCGGCGTCTTGAGCGCCACGATCGCCTCGCGCGCGTCACGCGGCGAGCGCTCCACGCGCGCCACCTCGGCGGACGCGCCGGTGAACACGTAGTATTCCGGATTGAGCATGGATTCCGGCACGTCCTTGTCGAACGCCACGCAGAACCGTAGCCCGCCCACCTCGGGAATCGCGTACAGCACCTCGCAGGAGGGAGACGGCGTCCCTGCCGGCGTGCCGCCCTCCTGCACGAACACGTAGAGCGTACGCGCCGTGAAGTCCTCCGAATTGTATATCTGCGTCCAGTCGAGGTTCTTCGCCGTCGCGCAGTTGCCGATGCCGAGCGAGGGCTTGTTGCCCGACATGTGTCCGGAGATGGAGAGGATCATCTGCGGCACGCCGTAGTTCGCCACCTGCAGACAGCCCCACGTGCCCGTGTCCTCCTTGTCGTCCCAGTCGAAGGAGTCGACGGACGCATCTGCCCCCGGCAGGCCCTGCGTGGCCACCCTGCTGTACGACGATCCGAAGAACTCGATGGAACCGGTCTGGATGCCGTCGCCCTGCACGATGCCGTCCACGTTCGAGCGCACGTTCAGGTTACGGACGCGCGTCTTCACGTTCCACAGCTTGTTGGTGATGAAGCCCAGTCGATCCATGTCCTGCGTCGGCGCGTCGTAGCTCGTCCACGCCCACTGCGTCGCGCCGTCGGACTTGCGCACGAGCTCCAGGTAGTACGCGACGCGTCCGATCGTCTTGCCCTCGTACAGGGATTTGTTGTTGACCTCGTGGACGGCCAGCCAGTTGGCGAGGTTGTTGTTGAGGTTCTTCGCCGCCGCGGGGATGTTCACCTTGTAGAGGAGCGAGTAGTCCTTCGCCTCGTCCACGTTGTCGAGGATTGTCTGCGGCGCAGAGACGAGGGGCGCGGCCGTCGGCGCCGGCGCCTTCTTGCGCACCATCACGTAGAGCGTGCGGCAGCGGGAGTTGGTGATGCAGTAGTCCTTGCCGGACGTTTCGGTCCAGTCCGGGTGGCCGGTACCCGTCGTGTTGTTGCCGATGCCGATGTTGATCCAACTGTTGTAGTTGTTGAACTTGTTGAAGGCCCACAGCGTCTGCCGCGCCTCGTAGTTGTGCACCTGCATGGAGCCGAAGGTGCCGACACCGACGCTGCGCGAGTCGCCGAAGTCGCACTTGGAACCGTCGGCGTTCGGCACGTTGTACGCGTTGCCGCCGCCGTAGTTCTCGTACCAGAACTCGATGTAGCCGCCGGTGAGGTTCGTGCCCGTCTGGATGCCGTTCACGTTGGAGGCCACGTCGAGGTTCGAGACGAACGTGCCGTCGAAGGAGTTCGTGTATCCCCTCCCCGCGCACGGCACGGCGATCTTCGAGACGTCGTCGACCCAGGGGTCGAAGCTCGTCCACACCCAGTTCGTCTTGTAGGCGTTGCTGTAGTCGAGCTCCAGGAAGTACGCCACGCGGTCGTACGCCGCCGGATAGTCCCTCCGCGCCACGGAATAGGGGATGACGCCGTTCCGGAATCCCTCCACCGGGATGTCGAGCGCATAGACGAGGTCGTATCCCTCGCGCAGGGCGGCGGGCACATACTTGACCACCGCCGGCGGCAGATCGGTCCCCTCCACGACGCGCGTCTCGGCCGCAGCCATCGCGTTCGCGCGCGGCGTGTTGTCGCGCAGGCCCGCCGCCGTCACGGAGATTGCGTTCGTCACCGCCTGCGCGAGCTGCACCACGACGCGCGCGGGATCGGCCGCGTCGAGGTACGCGTGCGTCGCCGTC
>JAFRNO010000403.1 GCA_017430155.1 Kiritimatiellia bacterium
CATCACGCGTCCCGACTACGGCTACTACGGCGAAGGACAGGATCCGCGCAAGGGCGTGGTGTTCCCCGAAGACGACGGCCTCTGGCGCGTCAACATGCGCACCGGCGAGGCGAAGCTGATCGTCCCCACCGCGGCGGTCAAGGACCTGGTGCCTGCCGTGAACAGCCCGGAGGGGATGAGCTACCTGTGCCACACCGTGATATCCAAGGACAACAAGCGCATCTACTTCCTCTCCCGTTCCGTGGAGGAGTCGTTCGAGGGCGTGAAGAAGTTCAAGGGCGTGAAGTGGCAGACCACGGCGTTCACCTGCAACGCCGACGGCACGGGCATCCGCCGCTGTTTCCCCGACGGATGGGGCTCCTCCCATTTCAACTGGAAGCCCGCGTTCACCGAGCGCGACGGGCGCACGATGGTGGTCACGGCGAACTTCCAGACCCGCGCCTACACCCACGTGGAGTTCACCGTCGGCGAGGAGGGCCGCGCGCGCCAGCTGGGCGGCAAGGCGATGGACTTCGACGGACACTGCATCTATACGCCCGACGGTGAGTTCATCTCCGGAGACGGCTACTTCGACAAGAAGGGGTTCCGCCATTGGAAGATGCTGCGTCTCGCCGACGACGCCATCAAGGACCTGGGCGACTGGTGGACGCCCGAAATCTACCGCGACATCTACTGCCGCTGCGACCTGCATCCGAGATGGCGTCCCGACGGCCTGCAGATCGGATTCAATTCCGTGCACGAGGGGTCGCGCCAGGTGTACGTGATGGACGTGGTGAAGGATCCGCCGGTGAGGCGTCCGGCGCTCATCCCGATGCCGCGCAAGGTGGAATGGAAAGTCGGGAAATGCCCGTCCGGCGCGGCGGTCTCCAAGACGCGCGATCCGTCGATTCCGGCAGAGGGATACCGGCTCGACGTGACGCCGAAGGGGATCGCGATCGCGTCCTCGGACGACGCGGGCGCGTTCTACGCGGAGAAGACGCTCGCGCAGCTGAAGCTCAAGGGAGGCGATTTCCCGTGCGTCTCGATCGAGGATGCGCCGGCGTTCCGTTGGCGCGGCGCGCTGCTCGACGAGGGGCGGCATTTCTTCGGGAAGGAGACGGTGAAGCGCATGATCGACCTCCTCGCCGACTACAAGTTCAACGTGTTCCATTGGCATCTCACGGAGGACCAGGGCTGGCGCATCGACGTTCCGGGTCTGCCGGAGCTCGCGAAACGCGGCGCCTTGCGCGAGCAGTCTCCCTGCCACGGGGCGCGGCTGAAGAAGGTGGCGCCGTACGACTACAGGAGCTCGGCCCTGAACGGGGAGAAGTACGGTCCGTTCTTCTACACCGAGGCGGACCTGCGGGAGATCGTGGCGTACGCGAAGGAGCGGCACGTGACGGTGGTTCCGGAAATCGAGCTGCCGGGCCACGCCTACGGCGCGCTGGCGGCGTATCCGAACCTCGCCTGCTTCCCGGAGCGCATCGGGAAGGCGGCCGCGAGCGACTGGGGGATCTTCCGCGACGTGTTCTGCGTCGGCAACGACGAAACGGTCGCGTTCCTCGAGAAGGTGCTGGACTTCGTGTGCGACGTGTTCCCCTCGGAGGTGATCCACATCGGCGGCGACGAGTGTCCCCGCGTCAACTGGAAGGAGTGCCCGAAGTGCCAGGCACGGATGAAGGCGGAGGGACTCAAGACCGAAGGCGAGCTCCAGGCGTGGATCACGAAGAAGATGGCGGCGCATCTCGCGAAGCGCGGACGGCGCGTGATGGGCTGGGACGAGATCCTCGCCGGAGACGTGCCGACGACCGCCATCGGGCAGAGCTGGCGCACGAACGCGAAGGAGGGGGCGGGCACGGAGCACGTGTCCGCCGCCGCCGGCGCCCTGCGCGGATACGACATGGTCATGTCGCCCCACAACCTGACCTATTACAGCGCTCCCCAGGGAATCGAGAACGATCCGTTCCTGCGCGGCGGCGGCGGCTTGACCCTTGAGAAAGCCTACGGGTTCGACCCGCTTGCGGGCGTGCCGGAGTCGGCGCGATCGCACGTCCTCGGCGGGCAATGCTGCCTGTGGGGCGAGTACCTGTGGAACTTCTTCGACCTCAACTGGCGGATGTGGCCGCGGGCGTTTGCGATGTCCGAGATCCTCTGGACCTATCCCTCGACGCGCGACTTCCCGGCATTCGAGGAACGCGCCGGCGAGCACCGCGTCAGGCTGCTGAAGCAGGGAATCAACTGCGCGCCCCTGAAATAAATAGCGGCGTCGCAAGGCGGCTACAAGAATCGGGACTTATGGTATACTAGTGACACGGCAAATAAAGAAGGATCGAAACAATGATGACGAAAAAAGAGCTTCATGACGAGTTCTGGCTTTTGACGAAGAGCGTGCTTGAGGACTCGCGGATCGATGCGGACGAGGCTCGTGTGATCAAGCGCTGGATGGAGGAACATCGAGAAGGGCACTCGTTCGACTTCTTCATCGAGAAACTGAATGGCTTCCTGAGCGACGGGTATGTCGACCGTTTTGAGTCGACGAAGGTGATCGAGGCCCTTGGATGCGTCCTCAGGCAGCTGCGGGCTTCTGAATGACTTTTGCCCTGTCCAAATTCAGGTCTTTCCTGCCGGCCGCGACATTTGCGATGGCGGCCGAGTTCCTGATGGGATTGTCCGACTCGGTCATCTGCGGGCACATCCTCGGCGAGTCCGGCCTCTCGGCGGTCAACCTGATGCAGGGCGTGTTCGAGATCGTCACGTTCGTCGGCATGATGGTGACGGTCGGCACGAGCGTCCTGTTCGCGACGGAACTCGGGGCCTTGCACCTGCGCAGGGCGAAAGGCTACTTCACGCTCGGCATGCTCTCGGCGGTCGCGTTCGGACTGCTGTTTGCCGTTGTGCTCGCCCTCGTGCGCACGCCGGTCATCGCCTCCTTCGGCGCTTCGCAGGCCGTGTCGGACATGGCCGCTTCCTATTGGTTGTGGTTCCTTCCGGCGGCGGCGTTGCAGCCGGTGGCGTTCTTCCTCGGGGCGATCTGCTACACCGACGGCGACGCGCGGCTGTCGTTTTGCTCCTACATCGCGCAGTTGCTCGGGAACTGCCTCATGTCCGTGCCGTTGACGATGGCCTTCGGCACGGCCGGCTGCGCGGTCGGCACGGGGCTCGGCTCGCTCGCCGCCATCGTCGTGCTCCTGTTTCACTTCCGCAAGAAGGGGTGCATGCTGGGCTGGTCGCGGCATTTCGTCTTTTCCGACCTGCTGAAGATATTCCGCACGTCGTTCGGCGACGCCAGCAAGAACATCGGCAAGGCGGCGCTCATGTTCGCGCTCAACGCGTACGTGATCGCGCGCTTCGGCTCGGATACGCTGCCGGTCCTCGCGGTGGTCGTGATGACGATCGGGATCTCCGAGATGTTCGATGGCGTCGCAAACGCCGCACAGCCGCTTGCGAGCGTCTACATCGGCGAGAGAAATCCGCTGCTGACGAAGCGCGTGATGCGCGCGGCGCTGGTAACGACGTTGCTCGAGGGCTGCGGCGTCATGCTGTTGCTGTTTGCCTTCCCCGGACTCATGCTCTCCTTGGTGGGCGTCAACAGGCCTGAGACGGTTCCAGAGGCGTGTCTCGCCGTGCGGATCGTCTCCACCGCGCTTCCGAGCCTCGCGCTCGTCCTGCTGTTCAATTCCTATTATGCGTTCATCGGCCGGGAGAAACTTTCGTCCATCCTCACACTTCTCGCCGTCTTCGGCCTGCCGGTCGCGCTCTTCCCGGTGTTCGGGTTCCTCTGGAAAGCACATGGCGTGTGGGCCGCGCTCGGCCTTTCGCCGGCGTTGGCGCTGGGGTTCGTCGCCCTGTATGTGCTGGCGCGTGGAGGCCGCAGGGGGTTCCCGTTCCTGTTGCCGCATGACCGCGAAGACGCCATCCGCGTATTCGACCTCGACCTCGATCCGGCGACCATCTGCGGGATCTCGGCGTCCGTCGGGGCGCACCTTGGGGCGCAGGGCGTGGACGGACGTCGCACGTCGAAGGCTTCGCTCCTCGTGGAGGAGGCGCTGATGGTCGTACACGACCGCAATTCCGGAAAGCGCATCAAGGCCGAGGTCACGGTGGATCTCAACGACGGGCTCATGCTCGTCCTTCGCGACGACGGCGAGATCTTCAACATCACGGACGCGGACGCACGGGTGTCCTCGCTGCGCGGCTATCTCGTCTCCAATCTGATGACGGTCATTCCGAGCCGCCGCAACCTCACAACCACCGGATTCAACAGGAACATCTTCAAGCTATGAGGTTCTTCGCCATCCTGGCGCTTGTCGTCCTTGTCGGCTGTTCGGACCGGTCCGCGCAAATGGCCGATCCGCGCATCGCGGATGCGTCGCGTCCGCTCGTGTTCCTCACCCAGCCGACCGATCCTCCCTGTTCCTGCACGAACGCATCCGGGGAGATTGTTGGAACGGAGGTCGATCTCGCACGGCGCATTGCCGCGAAGATAGGGCGGCCCCTTGTCGTGGAGGGCGCTGACTTCACCGACATCCTGCCGCGGCTCAAGGCCGGCACGGCGGACTTTGCCATCTCCTCCATCACAATCACCGATGCGCGCCGCCTGGATGTTGATTTCTCGGTGCCGTACAGGATGGACGGGGCGTGTTTCCTGTACAGGAAGGGCAGCCCGAAGCCGCGCCTGTCCCAGAGCGCCTCGCTCCGCGTCGGTGCCAAGCTCGATACCATCCATGACCTCTACCTCAGCATCCACGGATGCGATCCCCTGCGCTTCAACGACCTCGCGGACGGGGTCAAGGCGCTCGACAGGGACGAGATTGACGCCCTGTTCTACGATGCCGTCCCGTTGAGGGAACTCGCCAAGAGGTCAGGCGGGCGCTTCGTCGTGTCGCCCCTTGAGACCCGCGAATTATACGGCGTTGCAGTGGACAAGCGGAGGCCCGACGTGCTTGCCGCCGCCAACGCCGTGATCGCGGAAGGGGGTGCGAAATGACCGCCCGCCGCAGCCTGAACCTCAAGCTCGTGTTCAGCGTGCTGGCGGCGTTTCTGCTGTCGCTGGCCTTCTCGTGGTTTCTGCACGACCGCCTTTCCGAGCGCGATGCGCACGCGCTCATCG
>JAFRNO010000404.1 GCA_017430155.1 Kiritimatiellia bacterium
GAAGCTCGCGGCGATGTCCTTCATGCTCTTCAACCTGTTCATGCCGCCGTGCCTCGGGGCCGTCGCCGTCACGTTCCGCGAGATGGGCTCGAAGGCCTGGGGGTGCTTCGCGGTGGCCTTCCAGCTGTTCGTCGGCTACGTGCTCGCGCTCTCCGTCTACCAGTTCGGCGTCCTCTTCGCGGGCGGCGGGTTCGGCGTGTGGACCGCGGCGGCGGTCCTGGCCGACGCCGGGTGCCTCTGGGCGATCTTCCGCGCGGGCAAAAAGACGGCGGCGTGACCGCGCCCGCCGTTTTTTTGGTATACTGTCCGCGTCATGTTCAGCCAGTTCTTCATCAACCGCCCGCGCTTCGCGTTCGTGCTCGCGATCGCGCTCTCCCTCTGCGGCGCGATCGCGCTCTTCCAGCTGCCCGTCGAGGAGTACCCCGAAATCGCGCCCGTCACGATCCGCGTGAGCGCCAGCTACCCTGGCGCGAGCGCGCAGGTGGTGGCGGACACGATCGCCCTCCCGGTGGAGGACCAGATCAACGGCGTGGAGAACGTCCTCTACTACTCCTCGACCTGCAACAACTCGGGCTCCTACTCCTGCTCCGTGACCTTCGCGAGCGGCGCGGACTCCGACATGTCGCTCGTCAACCTGCAGAACGCCGTCAAGCGCGCCGAGGCGAAGCTGCCGGCCGTCGTGAAGCAGCAGGGCATCAGCGTGCAGAAGCGCAACTCGGACATGCTCGCGATGTACGCGTTCACGACCGACGGGCGCAAGTACTCCCTCCAGCAGCTCGGCGACTTCGTGGAGCAGAACGTGAAGGAGGCCGTGATGCGCCTCGAGGGCGTGTCGGTGGCGGAGGTGGTCGCCTCGCAGGCGTACGCGATGCGCGTGTGGCTGAACCCCGTGCGCATGAGCGGGCTCGGCATCTCGATCTCGGACGTCTCGCGCGCGATCGAGGCGCAGAACGTGCAGGCCGCCGCCGGCACCGTCGGGTGCGAATACTCCAACCGCTACCTCTCCTACAAGCTCAACGTGGACGGCCGCCTGAAGACGGCGGAGGAGTTCGCCGCGATCGTGGTGCGCAACGACCCCGAGAACGGCGGGCAGGTGCTGCTCGGCGACGTGGCGCGCGTGGAGATTGGCTCGAGAAGCTACGCGGGCCGGAGCGCGTTCAACGGACGCGAGTCGAACGGCCTCTCCGTGTACAACACCCCCGAGGCGAACGCCCTCGAGGTGGTGGACCGCGTGAAGGCGACGCTCGACGACTGGATGAAGCGCCTCCCCGAGGGCGTGACGTGCGACATCGCCAACGACGCGACGTCCTTCACGCGCGTGTTCATGCACGAAATCGAGACGACGCTCTTCCTCGCGCTCGCCCTCGTGGTGCTGATCACATGGTTGTTCCTGCAGGACCTCCGCGCCACGCTCGTCCCGGCCGTGGCGATCCCGATCTCCCTCCTCGCCGCCTTCGTGTTCATCTGGGTGTTCGGCTTCACCGTCAACATCCTCACGATGTTCGGCCTCATCCTCGTGATCGGGTCGCTCGTGGACGACGCGATCGTGGTGGTGGAGAACACGCAGACGCTCATGGCGCGCGAAGGGCTCTCCGCGAAGGAGGCCGCCTCCAAGTCGATGCGCCAGATCACGGGCGCCGTGATCGCCACCACGCTCGTGACGGTGGCCTGCTACATCCCCCTCGCGTTCTACGGCAGCATGGTGGGGAAGATGTACATCCAGTTCGCGTTCACGATGTGCGTGGCCCTCAGCCTCTCCACGCTCGTGGCGCTCACGCTCTCGCCGGTGCTCTGCTCGCTCATCCTGCGCGCGCCCGGCACGCCGTCGCGCCTCTTCGCCCCCGTCAACTTCGCGATAGACGGCGCGCGGAGGGGGTACCTCGCGGTGGTGCGCCTCCTCGTGCGGCGCGCGGTGGTCACGGCCGTCCTCTTCGCGGCGGCGGCCGGCGCCTGCTGGTTCCTCAAGGACCGCGTGAAGGAGACGCTCCTCCCCGACGAGGACAAGGGCATGGTCATGATGGACGTGGAGCTGCCGCAGGGCGCCACGCTCGAGCGCACGAACCGCGTGCTCGACGACATCCAGAAGCGCATCCAGGGCGTGCCGGGCGTGAAGGGCGTGATGCTCGTCTCCGGCAGCGGGTCGATGTCCGGCAGCGGCGAGCACTGCGGCATGGGCGTGCTCCTGCTCGACCACTGGGACAGGCGCAAGACGCCCGAGACGCAGGTGGGGGCGATCATCGGCGAGATCCGCCGCCGCACGGCGGACGTCTACGCCGCCAAGGTGACCTGCTTCACGACGCCCGCCATCAGCGGCCTCGGCCGTCTCGGCGGCGTGGGGTTCAACCTCTGTTCGGACGCCGGGGCCGACGCCACGGCGCTCGCCGCGGCCGCGCAGGCGTTCGCGCGCCGGATCCAGGAGCTGCCCGAGGCCGGGCGCGTGACGTGCGGCTTCCGCGCGGACACGCCCCAGCTGCGCCTCACGCTCGACCGGCAGAAGGCCAAGGCGCTCGGCGTGGACCCGTCCACCGTGTTCTCCACCCTCCAGAACAAGCTCGCGAGCGTGTACGTGAACGACTTCAACAAGGACGGCCGCGCCTACGAGGTGCTCGTGCAGTCCCAGGCGGACTTCCGCGCGACGCCCGAGGACGTGGCGGACCTCCATGTGCCGGGCGCGAACGGCTCGATGGTGCCGCTCGCGGCGATCGCCACGGTCGCCTACGAGATCGGCTCGCGCGAGGTCACGCGCTTCAACAAGATGCCCTCCGCGAGCATCAACGCGCAGGCCGCGCCCGGCGTGGCGCCGCTCGAGCTGATCTCGGCGATCGAGCGCGCGGGCGCGCCCGAGGGCTACCACATCGAGTGGAGCGAGATGTCGCTCCAGGAGAAGGAGAACCAGGGGCGTCTCGGCCTCCTGATGGGCCTCGCCGCGCTGTTCGCGTACCTCTTCCTCGTCGCGCAGTACGAGAGCTGGACGATTCCGCTGCCCGTGATGTGCAGCGTGGTGTTCGCGCTCGCCGGTGCGTACGCGGGCCTGTGGATCACGGGCACGCCGATGAGCATCTACGCGCAGCTCGGCCTCGTGATGCTGATCGGCCTCTCCGCGAAGAACGCGATCCTCATGGTGGAGTTCTCGAAGCAGCAGCGCGAGGAGGCGGGCCTGCCCGTCGCCGACGCGGCGCTGAAGGGCGCCGATCTCCGGTTCCGCGCCGTGCAGATGACGGCGTGGAGCTTCCTCTGCGGCGTGCTGCCGCTCGTCTTCGCGACGGGCGCCGGCGCCGGATCGCAGAAGGCGATCGGCATCTCCACGTTCTCGGGCATGCTCGCCTCCACGTTCGTGGGCATCTTCTTCACCCCCGCGCTCTACGCGATCTTCCAGCGCCTCCGCGAGTTCATGAAGGGGTTCCTGCGAACTCCGCCGAAACAGTGACAAAATGCCATGAAAGAGACGTTTATGAACTACTTTGCTATTTTTAGTAGGTCATTGACGACGAGTAAGGGGTGTGCTATAATCTTGCCAGAAACTTGACTTCCTAAATTCATGCTCGATTTAGAAACTCAATGTTCTAAAATGATATGATTATTAGGAAATGAAAAGTCGAGGCGTGTGATGACAGCTGAAGAGATAGAGCAGCTATTCAGGATCAGCAATCGCTTGATCCGTGAGACGAATTGTAGTTTTCATCGATATCTGGCCAGCGAAATTGACTGGAGTGAACCGCTCGTCTGCATGATGGGCGCACGCGGGGCCGGCAAGACGACATTGATGCTCCAGCACGTCAAAGAGACGTTCGGCGAAGGGAGCGACAAGGCCATCTACATGAGTCTTGACAATCTGTGGTTTGCCGGAAACAGTCCGTTGGAGGCCGTCGAATACCTCTACAACCATGGTTTTACGCATGTGTTTCTGGACGAAGTACACCATATCGGAAAGCTCTGGTCATTATTGCTGAAGAACCTGACGGACCAGTTTCCATCCATGAACTTCGCCTACAGCGGCTCTTCCATGCTGAAGCTGGACAAGGGGAAGGGTGATCTATCCCGTCGACAGTCAACCTACAGGCTGAAAGGGCTTTCCTTCCGCGAATATCTTGAGTTTGAGGGCGTTGGGCGTTTTGACGTTCTTGAACTCGGGCAAATCCTCAAAGATCATGTTTCTCTTGCATCCCGTATCTGCGCTGACATCAAGATACTGCCCTATTTCGACAAGTACCGCGTAAATGGATTCTATCCCTTCTACAAGCGCTCGCCGACGCATTATCTCGACCAACTGCTCGAAACAGTGCATAAGGTGTTGGATGTCGATTATCCGAGCATTGACGATGTTTCCCAGGAGACGATCCGGAAGGCTAAGAAGATGTTGATGATCCTTGCGGCTTCTTGTCCGCAGACGCCGAACATGTCCGAACTCTACCGTGAACTAGGAACGGAGAGGGCGCAGGGACTCAAAATGCTTTCCGCGCTTGAACGCGCCGGGCTTCTCGCGCTTCTCCCGCCCAAGGGCGAGACGCTCAAGAACTTGTCCAAGCCGGAAAAAATCTACTGTGACAACACGAACCTCATGCATGCCCTGGTTCAGAACGCAAATACGGGTACGTTGCGCGAGACGTTCTTCTGCAACCAGCTCAGGAAAGACCATGAGGTCGTCTTTTCCGGACAGGGCGATTTCTTCGTGGACGGCAAATGGACGTTTGAAGTAGGCGGACGCGGCAAGCGGTTTGGGCAGATTGCCGATCTCCCCGACAGCTTTGTCGTGAGTGACGACATTGAGACCGGATTCGGCAACAAAATCCCGCTTTGGCTCTTTGGTTTCCTTTACTAGCGATTCGTGATGCGCGTAATGGAAACGACATGTTACAATCACTTTCAATGAGCATGAAAGAATCTGCGAAGTTGTTCTCGTGCAGTCAGGAGCCGCTTCGGTACTACAACGAGCGGGGGCGGCTCGTCGTCGACATGCGGAAGGAGGGGGTGAGCTACATGCCGGTTGCCTCGAGGCGAACCGGATGCGTCCGAACCTCCGCGCCGCAGATGCACGTCCATCCCGGCATGGTGGAGATCTGCTACTGTCTGCGCGGGTCGCTCGCGTTCCAGACGCCCGAACGCGAGTACAAGTTCCTCCCCGGATGCGTGTTCACGAGCCGTGAAGACGAACCGCACCGGATGACCTCCAACCCCAAGGGCCTTTTCGTCTACCGTGTGCTCGTGGCCCTCCCTGCCGCACGGAGGTGCTTCGACGGCCTGGCGCCCGACGATTCCGCCTGGCTCCGCGCGTGCATTCTCGCCCTGCCGCGTCTCTTCTTCGTGTCCCGTCCAGAGCTGCGCGAGTCGTTTGAGCGCCTGTTCACGGCCTACGCGGCGCGGACCGCCGATCAGGATCGCCGCCGGCTGGAATTGCGCCGCCGCGCGCTGGACGTCCTGGTGGCGTGCGTTGACGCCGCCGAGAAGGGAACGCACTGCGGCGACTTCCCGAAGGTGGCGTCCATCGTGAAGCGCATGGAATGCGCGCCGGCGGAGGACTATCCACACGACCAGATGCTGGCCGAGACAGGACTTTCGGAGACCACCTTCGTCAAGGCGTTCAAGAGCGCGGCCGGTTTGCCGCCGCAGGCGTACCTGCGCACCTGCCGCATGAAGATGGCGGAGAAGATGCTTGACGCGGGCACGAGCGTCATTGCGACGGCGCTGAAGCTCAAGTTCTCCAGTCCGCAGTATTTCGCCACGGTCTTCAAGGCCGAAACAGGCATCTCCCCGAGGGCTTGGCGCAAACGTTCAAAATAGATTTAGCGGCTTTTTCAAACATTCCGTTCGTGCCGCTATGGTATAATCCGCGCCATGAACATTGCGCGAAATGTCTATTTGGTCGCAGTTGCCTCCGCTTTTACCGTTCTGGCGGGGCCGTTCGGCTTCTGCAATTCC
>JAFRNO010000405.1 GCA_017430155.1 Kiritimatiellia bacterium
AAGACCGGTGCGCGGTACGTGAATGTGATTTCATCTGCGTCCCATGGAATCATGTCCGCGGCTACACGCGCATTGCGGAAGCGCCAACAGTTCCACCCTGAAGCGCTGATTTCAATCGTCTCTGGATTGTCGTTGAACCAGATGCGCATGGGAGCGCGCGTGATAATGAAAACCGGCGTCAAAAGAAAGAAGAGAAAGATTGCAAGGGAAACCCATGCTCGCCGACGACCGTTTTTGACGCGATCAATCCCATCTTCATAGCGCCGCGGACCGATGACTCCCCAGGCGAACGCAACGGATGGAACTGTAACCATGATCCAATAATGGAACTTTCCCGGGACAAGCCGTGTGTCAAAGAAACCGATTCCCGCGTATGCGACAAGGCAGAAAACGATCTCTGCAGTCCATGTCAATGATGCTCTCTTGGCTGCAGAGTAAAGCCTGTCCGACCACGGAGGCGCGTCACCGCCTTTTGGGGGCTCGTTTCGTGTCGAAAACAGTTTTACGACCATCTTGATGACATGAATCGCTATGACGACTTCGACTAACAGGATGAGGAGGAGCATTGCCGATTTCCTTCTTTGAAAATGCCGTCATGGGGCTCATGGGGGCTCATGGGGCTTGACTGCAATATTGTACCAAAACTCGTTTGGCGTGGCAAAATCCGCTGAAAGGAAAGGAAGGACCGCGCGATATTGCGTTCCGGGCGTCCGCTGTCGGTGAACTTATGCTATACTATTCGCCACTCGGATTATCCGACAAGTCAGGAGAAAGGAACATGAGCGAAATCATTCAGGAGCAGCTTCCGTACGCCGACACCGCGCTGGAGCCGGTGGTCTCGGCGAAGACCATTTCGTTCCACTACGGCAAGCACCACGCGGGCTACGTGGCCGCGCTCAACAAGCTGATCGCCGGCACGCCCTACGCGGGCCTCGCGCTGGAGGGGATCGTGCGGCGCGCGGCGGCGGAGGGCGCCACGGCGATCTTCAACAACGCGGCGCAGGCGTGGAACCATGCGTTCTACTGGAAGTGCCTCGCGCCGGCGGGGCGGGGCGGCGAGCCGACGGGCGCGTTCGCGGCGGCGGTCGCGCGCGACTTCGGGTCGAAGGACGTCCTCGTGAAGGCCCTCGCCGACGCGTCGGTGAAGCGCTTCGGCAGCGGCTGGGCGTGGCTCGTGGCGGAGAACGGCAAGCTCTCCGTCGTCTCCACGGCGAACGCCGAGACGCCGATCACGCGCGCGGGCGTCACGCCGCTCCTCACGGTGGACGTGTGGGAGCATGCCTACTATCTCGACTGGCAGAACCGCCGGGCGGACTACGCGGCCGCGCTCCTGGCGCAGCTCGCCAACTGGAATTTCGCCTCGGCGGCGTATCCTGCATGAAGGAGTGATCGTTTCACATGAGCAAAGATTCATCGATGGGGGGCTTCGCGGCCCTGCTTGACCAGCAGTTCAAGGGTTTCCGCAAGGGGTTCAACCCCGGCGACACGGTGAACGCGCGCGTGGTGCGCGTGGGCGAGGAGTACGTGACGCTCGACGTCAACGCCAAGACCGTGGGGCTTTTGCCCGTGGCGGACGTCGCGGACGAGGAGGGCGAGGTGACCCTCAAGCGCGGCGACACGGTGGAGGTGTCGTTCGTCGCGATGCAGAAGGACGCCTACCTCTTCGCGAAGGCGGACGTGGCGGAATCGGCCGCGATCGTCTCCGTGGACCAGACCATCCAGCGCGCCTTCGACGGCGGCCTGCCCCTGGAGGGGACCGTCGAGAAGGAGGTGAAGGGCGGCTACGAGGTGACGGTGTGCGGCCAGCGCGGGTTCTGTCCGTATTCGCAGATCGACCGCGTCCGCAAGCCCGTCGCGCCCGGTGCGGAGAATCCCTACGTGGGCAAGAAGCTGCAGTTCGTCGTGCAGGAGTACGGCACGGACGACCGGGGCGTGAACCTCATCGTCAGCCACCGCGCCGTGCAGGAGCGCGAGCTCGAGGTGGCGAAGGACTACCTGCGCGACACGCTCGAAGAGGGGCAGACCCTCAACGGCACGGTCGTGAAGGTGCTGAACTTCGGCGCGTTCGTGGACCTCGGCGGCGTGGAGGGCCTCGTGCCCGTGCGCGAGATATCGTGGGACAAGGTGAACGACCCGAACGACTTCCTGAAGGCCGGCGAACTCGTGACGGTGAAGATCCTCTCGCTCGACTGGGCGCGCGAGCGCATCTCGCTGTCGATCCGCCAGTGCCAGGCCAAACCGCTCAAGCCGCGTACGCCCGAAGAGATCGCGCGCGACGCCGAGGCGCAGGACGTGGCCGACTGGATGGAGGCGCACGCGGGCGAGACCGATTCGTTCAGCTCGCTTGGCACAGCCTTCGACGGATTGAAGCTTTAGGCGTAAAGGTCGACTTTGGTCGGGAGATAGGCGTCCTGCGCGTCGATCCAGGACTGGAAGAGCGCGCTGAGGTTCTTAGACGCGATGGCTTCGCGTAGTTCAGTGGAGCCGACGAGATTGTCGAGCCACTCGGGACGTGCGTTCTGCGCCATCTCCTCCCCGTGGCGGTGGAGGAGCGCGGCGAGGATGATCACGCCTGCGGTCACCGGATAGAACGCGTCGGGGTTCTCGACGGAGAGAAGCAGCCCGTTCAGGACCTGTCCCGCGTATGTGCCGCCCGCGGGGCGGTAGCGGACGGGTCGCACGCCCATGCCGCAGGCGGGGAGGGGGTCCATGAAGTCGTCGAGGAGCTTCGCGATGTCGAGCCACGGCGCGCCGACGACGCGGAAGGCGAGGGAGCCGTTGCGGTCGCAGTCGACGGCGGGATAGGCTTCGGTGAAGACGGTGGCCGGGTAGAGCGCCGCGCAGTCCCAGCTGCGGATGGCGGGCGAAGGGGGCATGAAGTCGACCCAGGGCATGCGGTCGGCGTGCGACCAGTCGCGTAGCTTGATGACGGTGAGGTCGAGGTCGAGCTGTTCCGTCTTGACGATGAACTTCGCGCACTCGCCGGGCGTCATGCCGTGGCAGAACGGCACGGTGAGGGGGGCGACGAACGAGACGAACGACATGTCGCGCATGGGACCGTCGACGACGCCGCCGAGGGGGACGGGGCGGTCCAGCACGGTCACGGCCACGTCCGCCTCCGCGCACGCCTCCAGCATCAGCTTCAGCGTGGCGAGGTAGGTATAG
>JAFRNO010000406.1 GCA_017430155.1 Kiritimatiellia bacterium
CGGCGGGGGAAGACGCCCCAGCTGGCGCGCGTGAGGAGACTGCGCGCGTGGATCTGCGGGGGCTGCGGCTCGTCGACTACGTCGCATGGGCGATGAACCACCGTCCGAGCATCGAGGCGGCGCACCTCGCCGTGTCGAACGCCGTGCTGGAGCTTTCGCGCGTGACGAGCGACCGCGACCTGCAGGTGAACCTCTCCAGCGGCTTCTCGCAGTCCACCGCGAACCGCACGAGCCACTTCTCCTGGCACCAGAACAGGGGCAAGTTCTCCTCCGACGTGTCGCTCGACCTCCTCATCTGCGACTTCGGGCGCATCGACGCGCGGGAGCGCCAGGCGCGCGAGAACCTCGTGGCGGCGCAGCGCGACCTCGCGGACGAGGAGTTCGCGGTGTTCAACGACGTCGCGCAGGCGTACTTCACGCTCCTGCAGAACGACGCGTTGCTCGAGGTGGCGCGCACGAACGAGCACCAGTACGCCGAGCACCTGCGCCAGGCCGAGTCGCTGTTCTCGGAAGGGGAAGTGAAGAAGCTCGACGTGCTGAAGGCGCGCGTGGACCTCTCGGACGCACGGCTCGCCACGATCAACGCCTCGAACGACGTGGTGACGGCCGGCGCCAAGTTCATCCGCGCGCTCGGGCTCTCCGCGGACCGCGCGTCGCGCGCGGACGTGATGGACGTGGCGGCGCGGACGCTCGAGGTCTCGCGTCACGACCTGCAGCCCACCGCGTACGGCACGGAGGAGGCGCTCGACCTCGCGCGCACGAACGCGCCGTCCCTCAAGGTGCTGCGCGCGAAGCTGCGCGCGGCGTCGGCGGAGGTGGACTACGCGATCGCGGACCTCTTCCCCTCGCTCTCGTTCTCGAGCGCGCTTTCCTTCGCCGACCCGACTTGGAACTGGTCCTGGGGATTCAAGGCGGTGCAGAGCCTGCTGGACGGCTACCGCAAGCGGACGCTCGTGGACGAGGCCGTGGTGGCGATGGATCTGGCACGCGTGGCGCTGGACGAGGCGGAGCAGAACCTCTCGCGCGACCTCGCCGTGGCGGCGGCGGTCCGCGACAACGCGCGCGAGTCGCTCGCGACGGCGCGCGTGGAGGTGGAGCAGGCGAAGGAGAACCTCGACACCGTCGTGGCGCAGTACCGCCTCGGGGACGCCTCGCGCATTGACTTCACGGACGCCGCGAGCGGGTACGCCCACGCGCTGGGCGCGCGCGCGAAGGCCTTCTATGCGGGCGAGCTCGCCGAGGCCGAGCTGATCCGCCTCACCGGCCACGTGCCGCCGAGTCCGAAGGCGAAGCGGCGAGACGCCGCTTCCCCCAGGGCGGCCGAAAAGCGGCGAGACGCCGCTTCTCCCAAGAGGAAAGAAGAGAAGGGCACTTACAGGGAAGTGAATGATGAAGACATTGACTAAATGGCTTGTGCGCATCGTATGGCTCGCCGTCCTCTGCGGCGCCGGATGGTGGGCGTGGCGCTGGTACGGCACGCGCAAAGAGGAGGCGTCTTCGGTGCGCTACCGCACCGCGCCCGTGGTGCGCGTGGACGTGTTCCGCACCGTGGAGGCCACCGGCACGGTGCAGCCGATCAAGGAGGTGGAGGTCGGCGCGCAGGTGAACGGCCGGATCGTGAAGCTGTTTGTGGACTACAACTCCATCGTCACGAACGGACAGGTCGTGGCCCTCATCGACCCGCTCGTCTACGAGGCCAACTACAAGAGCGCGCTCGGCGAGCTCCACGCCAACCAGGCCAACGTGAAGAAATGCGAGGCGCAGCTCGTCCTCGCGGAGAAGACGCTCGTGCGCAAGGAGAAGCTCTCCAAGCGGGAGATGGCGCCGGTGGCGGACTACGACTCGGCGCTTGAGACGCGCGACGTGGCGGTCGCCTCCCTCGCCGCCGCGAAGGCCAGCGTGGAGAAGAGCGAGGCGAGCGTGAGCCAGGCCAAGGCGAACCTCGGCTACTGCACGATCGTCTCGCCCGTGGACGGCGTGGTGATCACCCGTTCCGTGGACGAGGGCCAGACGGTCGTGTCGTCCATGAACGCCGTGCCGCTCCTCAAGATCGCGACCGACCTCCGGCGCATCCAGGTGGAGGCGACGGTGCCGGAGGCCGACATCGGCAACGTGCACGACGGGCAGGTCGTCACGTTCGGCGTCGACTCCTATCCCGGCCACACGTTCACCGGCGTGGTCACGCAGGTGCGCATGGCGTCCACGACCACGAGCTCCGTGGTGACGTACCCCGTGATCATCGAGGCGGACAACCCGTCCGGCAAGCTCTTCCCCGGCATGACGGCGAACATCTCCGTGCACATCGCCGAGGCGCGCGGCGTGCTGGCCGTCGCGTCCGCCGCGTTCCGCTACCATCCGCCGACGCCCGGCGGCCCCGGCGACGGCGCGCATCCGGGCGACAAGTCGAGGAAAACGCTGTGGCTGCTCGGCGCCAACGGACAGCCGGAGCCCGCCGAGGTGGGGACGGGCCTCGCGGACGGCTCCGTCACGGAAATCAAGGGCGACGCGGCGCTGGAAGGGCGCGAGGCGGTGCTCGGCGTGATGCCCGCGATGCCGATGGGCGCCCCCGGGGCGGGCGGTTCGTCCAACCCGTTCATGCCGAAGCGTCCGGCCCGCCAGTCGAAGAACAGCGCGAAGACGCCGCCAGCCGGCCCCTCTGCGAAATAGCGATGTCACACCTGATCGAGATACGCGACCTGCGGAAGATTTACGCGCTCGGCGAGGAGCCGGTCGCGGCGCTCGACGGCGTGTCGCTCACGATCGAGCAGGGCGAGTTCGTGGCGATCATGGGCGCGTCGGGAAGCGGCAAGTCGACGATGCTCAACATCCTCGGCTGCCTCGACGTCCCCACGAGCGGCAGTTACCTCCTCGACGGCATCGAGGTGGCCCGCCGCTCCCGCACGGAGCTCGCGCACATCCGCAACCGCAAGCTCGGCTTCGTGTTCCAGAACTTCAACCTCCTCGCCCGCACGACCGCGATCGAGAACGTGGAGCTGCCCGACTTCTACCTCGGCCGCCTCGGACGCTCCGCGCGGCGCGCCAGGGCCCGCATGCTGCTCGAGCGCGTGGGGCTCGGCGGACGCGGCACGC
>JAFRNO010000052.1 GCA_017430155.1 Kiritimatiellia bacterium
CAGCCAAAATCGATGCGACAATTTTCATGGCCATTATTCTACCACATAAAGACGATTTCGGGGGATGAAACTACCTGATGATGACGCAGACGCCCGGCGGCGAACTGCGCCTCTTCAGGAACTCGGACGGATCGAGCGCTCGGCCGGTGATCTTGATGTCGTCCAGCTCGCCGACGAACCAGTAGCCCGAATCGCTGCGCGAGCCGATGTAGAGGCGTTCGCTCCGAAACCCCGTTTTGTGAACTTTGTTGTGCGATCCTTCGGTCGGCTGTGGCACTCCGTCCTTGAAGAAGCGTACAATGTCCGAGTCCAATCGACTGGAGTCGTAGATGAGCGCGTAGTGGTGCCACTTGCCGTCCGCCGTGGCGTTCGTCTTCTTGATGTTGTAGTTCTTCAACATGTGAAATCCTGCATCCATTCTGCCGTCCTGCTCGTCTCCTGTTGCATACTGGTTCTCGACAATCGCAAAACGCCCCTGCGCGTTGTTGAAGTTGGGGCCGAGCTCCATCAAGAGGGCGAGTGTTCCCGCGTCTGTCGTGCGCATAAAGTACTCCACCGTGAGCGCATCTCGCCCATAGAGTGGCAATGTGCCGATTGTCGAGAATTTGCGCTGCGAACCGGAAAGGAGCGCGGTCCGATCTGTCGTGAAGGTCACGCCATCGCTCTGCAGTTCGTTGCCGTTCTCGGTTGCGTCGTGCAAGGGATTGCTCGTGTCGAACGGCCAATAGGCGATCACGTCGGATGGATCAGGAGATTGCGAGCGGGCGGACATGAACGAGCCGGGCTGGAGTGCACGCGCCGTGATGCGAATGTCGTCAATGTCCGCGTTAAGCCGGTAACTAGTGTTTGCGCGCGAGCCAATGTAGAAGATCTGATTGCCGAGGTTCACGTCATTTGCTGCCTTAAAATTAGGGTTCTGAGGGGCCTGCATCCCATCGACGAACATTCGACTGCGGTCGGTGCCGGGCAGGGACGAATCGATCACGAGCGCCACGTGGTGCCAACTGGCAAACACTTGATTCGACTGTGAGACGTCGATATGCCAACCGCCGGGATAGAAGCTGCCGTTGAGCACGCCTGGCCCCGTCTCGTTCAGCGTAACGAAGAAACAACCGTTCTTGCCCATGATGTTCTCGGAAAGCTCCATCACCATGGCGGTCGAAGAAGCATTTGTGTGCGGGCGGATGAAAAACTCCAGAGTTGCGTCCTTGTAGGCCGAGAGGTCGAGTTTGTTGATCGTGTTCATCGTATGCCCGGCACCGTTGAAGGAAGCGAAACCGCCTTGGAACGTCACACCGCCGCCCGTGAGATGGTTGCCGTTTCCGGAGGCGTCTTGAAAAGCCGTTTCGGGCGTATTGAACGGATAGTAGGCGACAACCGGCTTGCCGGCTGTTCGTGCCTTGAGAAACTCGTTCGTCGAAAGCGCGCCTTCCGTGATGCGCACGTCGTCAATCAAGCCGGTGAACGAATGTTGCCAGCCGCCTCGTGATCCAATGTAGAGCGTGTAGGTAAGGAGGTATACGTTGCCATCCTGGTATTGCGTGTAGATGTCCTGCAACTCGCCGTCCACGTAGAACAGCACCTGCTCCGCAACGTTGCTCGTGCCGCCGGGCGTAAAGATAGCCGCCAGATGATGCCATTGGTCATCGAGGATATTCTTCTGCAGCTTACGTCCGGTCCATTTAGGTTTGTTGTTGATCGTACGATGTTCCATCGCGCCGTCGGGATAGAAGATGAACGCGCCGCCGTCGTAGCTCCCTGCGTTCGGCGAGAGTTCGAGGATTCCGGCTGCGCTATTCTGCGTCGTCGCTGGACGCACGAAGCACTCGAAGGTGTAGGCCTTTGTAGATTCAACCGGCAGAGGACGGATGGTCGAGAACACCTTGGCCGTGCCGTCGAAGGAAGCCGCGCCGTCGACGATCGCGATGCCGCCGTTCGTGAGCGTGTTGAAGTTGCCGGTGGCGTCCGTCACGCCGAGCGGATCGTCGTCGAACGTCCACCAGGCCAGCGTGTTCGCGGCGGAGACCGTCAGCGCGGCCGCGAGTGCGGCGAGAAGTGCGAGCATTCTCATCTGTTCTCTCCTTGTCGTTGGCCAGGTTGCGCAATCCGCGCGGGTCGGCCCGTGCGGGCGGACGCGCGTTCCGCGTCCACGAGCGCGAGCGAGGCGCGGATCTCCGCAAGCGGGGCAGGGTTCGCTTCCGGACGGACGCGTCCCGTGGCGAGGCGGTGGAAGAACGCGATCTCGTTCTGGTAGGGATCGCGTGCGCGGAAGACGGGGGCGAAAGGCTTGCCGCGCGCCGGATAGACCATGAATGGCGCGGCGAGGCGCGGATCGTAGACGACCGTGGCGCGCGCGAAATGGACGCGGAAGCCGTACGTGAAGCCGAAGGATTCCGTCGCGGACCAGCTAGCCTCGGAGACGACGATCTTGTCCGGATAGTCGTAGCTCGCGACGAGATGGTCGAGCGCACCGGAGGAGACGCGGTGCGCGCGGCAGGAGACGGTCTTGGGAAGTCCGAAGAGCCAGTTGACGATGTCGGCGTCGTGAATGTTCAGATCAAGCGCGAGCCCGCCCGAGACGGACTCGTCCTGGAACCAGCTCTTTCCGTCCGGCGCGCACGGCGGCGGCGTGAGGCGCGTGAACGTGGCCGCCGTCACTGCGCCGTAGCGTCCCGAGGCGACGAGCTTCTTCAAGTAGACGTATTCGGGCGCGAAGCGGAGGCATTGCGCCACCATGAACCGACCCTTCGCGCGCGCCGCCGCACGCAAAATACGATCCGCCTCCCGCGCGTCGCGCGCAAGCGGCTTTTCGCAGAGCACGTGTGCGCCATGCGCGAGGGCGCGCTCGACTGCCGACGCATGCAGGGCCGTGGGCAGCACGACGTCCACGATGTTCGGCTTCATCTCGACCAGCATCTTCTCGGCGTCCGTATACACCGCCACGTCGGACGGAAGGTTGGCGGGCAGCGCTTCGCCCACGCAGCCGTAGACCTTCACGGCGCGTGCCAGAGACGCGGGATTGCGCACGCACACCGCCGCCACGCGCACGCCGCGAATGCGCTGCCAACAGGCGGCGTGGACACGCCCCATGAAACCATAACCGATGAATGCGACTTTTGTCATGGTCAATAGTTTAACAAACCAATGTGGGCGGAAGAATGCCAACTTATGCAAAAAATACTGCTTTTCCGTGCAACGCAATTTGTGGTAGACTAGCGCCATGCACGCCCAGAAGACAACTTCCGCATCGTTGCGCCCCAAACGCGTCGTGGTGATGACGAACCGCATGACGGTCGATTGCCAGGACCGCCTGCGCGGAATCGAGCGCTTTCTTGAAACGGAGGCTGACTGGTCCGCGCACTTCGTGGTGAAAGCGGGCGACATGACAGGGGAGGTGGTGCGCGAGGAAAGTCGGCGTGGGGCGGACGGGTTCATCGTCGACATCAGCGTAGGGACCGACGTGCTCGACGCGCTCGCAGGCTTGCGCGTTCCCGTGGTGACGATCGACGTACGCGGACACGCGATCTGCGACGGGCGGCGGAACGTGCGGACGGTCTGCTGCGACGACGAAGGCGTCGCCCGCGCGGCGGCAACGCACTTCCTCGACCAGGAGCGGTTCCACTCCTTCGCCTTCACGCGCGGCGGCATCGATGCGCCTTGGGCCCGGATCCGGGAACGGACGTTCACGCGCATGTTGGCGGACCGCGGCATCTTCTGCCACGTGTTCGAAACGCAACAGAACATGCCCGAGCGAAAGGCGCTCGTGCAATGGCTGCGCAAGTTGCCGAAGCCCGCCGCCGTGATGGCCGTGAATGACGACACCGCCGCACGTATCCTACGCGCCGCAGCGGACGCGCGCCTGCGCATTCCGCAGTCCGTCGCCGTGCTGGGGTCCGACAACGACGAGCTCGTCTGCCAGAACAGCGTGCCCACCCTTTCCAGTATCCCGCCGGATTTCGAGGAAGAGGGTTTCCGCGCGGCGCAGATCCTCGACGCGCTCATGCGCGGCGAGGCCTCCGTTCCCGACGCGCCCGTGTTCATCCCCGTGCGGCCGATTGCCGTCCGCGAATCGACGGCACCCGTCTCGCAGGCCGGATTCCTCATCCGCCGCGCACAGCAGTTCATCGACAAGAACGCCTGCAAGGGCATCGGCGTGGACGACGTGGCGCGCCATCTCGGCGTCTCGCGCCGCCTGCTCTACCTCCGCTTCAGGGAGATCAAGGGCATCGCGCCGTTCGAGGCCATCCGCGACAGGCGGCTGGAGGCGGTGCGGCACCGACTCCTCACGACGCACGAGACGGTTGCGGCGATCGCCGCCGACTGCGGCTTTGAGAGCGAGACGCACCTCATGCATCTCTTCAAGCGCCGGTTCGGCGTGACGATGCGCGCGTTCCGGCAACGCGCACGGGCCTGAAGTGCGGGATGCAACGGACGAGACGCCCGTTGTCCCAGTAGCCGCCGGGACGGCGGCTCTCCATGCTGGGATCAGTCGGTGTAGACGCGGTCGTCGCCGCGGACGAGGAACGGCTGCTCGAGGCCGTCCGCGAGGTACTCGCGGAGCGTCACGAACACGGGTTCCATCAGCTCGTCGAACGTGAACGTGCGCGTGGGCTTGACCTTCGGCGGCTTGATCGGCTTGTCGAACGACACGGAGCACTCGAGGGTGAGCGTGAGCGCGCCCGAGGCGAGCGCGAGCACCGTATTGAGGTTGATCGTGCCGCGCGGCGTGCGGTTGGGCTTGGGCTTGTTCGGGTTGAGACCAGCCGCGTGGATGGCGGCGTTGATGCGGTCTGAGATCGCGTTCGCGCGCACGACCTTGTCGGGCGCGTCGATCGCGCCGGGCGTGAGGACCGTTGGGGCGTACTCGTAGGAGTGGCCGTTTAGTACGGCGTCCACGCGCCAGCGCTCCGCGAGCTGCAGAAGTCCGCGGCCCTCCGCCGTGCGGATGTGGCCCGGCGCGGCGTCGTGCATGATGTTGAAGCCGTCGGCGTTCGGGTAGCCGCCGGGGTACGACACCTTGTCGAGCGGAAGCGGGAACCACGACTTGCTGCCGCGCCAGCCGATGAGCGAGCCGTCCTTCCACGTGCCCTGCGAGGCGGCGCGGAAGTCGTGCCAGCCGAGGCCGTGCAGGTGGTCGGGCGAGATGGCGCGTCCGTCCATGTTCGCGCACGGCACCACGATGAAGCGGTATTTTGAGATGAGGTCGACGAGCGCGGGATTGGCGCGGCCGCGGAAATCCGCGCCCGTCTCCAGCAGCTGGATCAGGTTCATCGCGCCCGCCACGCACTCCGGCTCCGCGCCGTGGATGCCCGCCACGAAGAGGAACGTCTGCTTCGCGGGGGGCGGGTTGCCCATGTAGTTCTTCCAGGTGGTGGACGACGAGCCGGCGGACCAGTTCGTTTGCGGCGGCGCGTCGTTGAAGTCGCCGTAGAAGAGCGCGTAGACGGGATAGCCGAGGGGCGTGTGCGCGATGATTTCCTTGCGCGAGCACTTCGTCGCACGCGCGCAGACGTCCATGATCTCCTGCGGACGCACCTTCCAGAATTCGGGACGCGGCGCAAGGCCGGGGATCTCGATGGGCTTGAAGCGGGTGGGGAGCGGCTCGCGAGGACGCTCGCCCTCCCGGGGCGCGGCGAGGATCGGCAGTGCCGTGCCGGCGACCATGCCGGCCATGAATTCACGTCTGTTCATTGCTTGTTCCTTTCGGGGGCGGAAGAAAGCACTTCCTTCTTCTCGCCGGTGTGCCAGGTGATAAAATGCCAGAAGATCGCATGGCGGGTGCGGCCGTCGGGACGGTCGCGGCACTCCCAGAACGTCCAGAACGGCGACCAGTTGCGGTCAATCCCCTCTACGTGGCGGATCGGGATGAGTTCGAGCACGCGGTGATGGGAGAGTCCCTTTTGCGTCTCGCAACTCCAGAACGGCCAGAGGCGCGTGTAGGAGGCCACCTCCGTGCGCGTGCCGTCCTTCGCCTCCGACTCGCGCCGCTCATGCGTCCAGAACGGGAAGAAGTTGAACCGGTCCTCCCGCGTGCGGTCGGTCGTGAGCGTCGTGCTTTCGACCAGCTGCCAGCCCACGCGCCAGGTCCGTTCCTCGGGCTTGCGTTCCTTGCCGGAGACGTACGGGTAGCCGCGCACCCGCTCCCAGAGCGGCCAGATGCTGATGCGGTCGCGCGCGGAGGAATGCAGTACCTCGACGAGGGGCCACGGCACGCGCCAGCGCGTGGCCGAGTCGGTGCGGGTGTAGGAAAAGAACGGCGGCAGGAAAAGATCCTGCGACTCGCGCGCACGGCGGATCTGCCCGTAGAGCGGCCAGCCCATCCACGACCAGCCCGCGCCAGGCGTGTCGCGGTCATCGTCGTAGGACGCCCAGGTGGCGATCGGCCAGAGGCAGTAGCCGTGGTTGCTCTCGCGCTGGCGCGCGGTGCCCCAGATGGGCCACACGCCCAGCCCCTCGCGCGGCGCGTCACGCCAGGTGACGAACGGCCAGAGGACGCCGTGGCTGCGCACGTCCTTGACCGTGTAGGTCTGCCAGACCGGCCACAGAACGAACTGCCAGTCGTCCATGAAGAGGAAATGCGGATGCTCGCCGTAGATCGGGAACGCGCCCCAGTAGCCCTCGTCCCTGCGGTCCTTGCCGCAGAACCAGAGCGGGAGGACGTTGAAGCTCCAGGTCGGGTCGTCGTCGCGCGCGTCGCCGTAGGCGATGAGCGCGCGGTACCAGGAGGCCTTGTTGTGGTAATGGTAGGCGCCGAGCGGCCAGAGCACGTCGCGCGTCACGGTCTGCGTGGCGGGGTCGCGCACTTGGGAGTAGAACGGACGCACGGCCCAGTAGGTGGCGGGACCGGGATCGGCGCGGCGGTACTCGAAGAGAGGGCCAACATGCCAGTGGGAGCGTCCCTTGCCGCCCGTGCGGGCCTCTTCGGCCTCCACGTCGGCCGCGGCAGCGGGGAGGACCGCCAAGGCGGCGAGGGCCGCGCATCTGGCAAGGACATCCGCACGCACGACCGGGACCTCCCGTTACTTGCCCTGCACCTTCTTCTGGAGGTCTTCGAACACGCTGCGGTCGCGGGGAGAAAGCTCGTCGCGGCGCCGTCCGAGCGCGCGGAGCGTCCCGCGCGCCTTGGTGAAGTCCTTCTTCGCGACCTGCACGCGCGCCAGGGTCACCTGCATGCGGACGTCCTTGTCGCCCTCCAGCTCGATGGCCTTCTTGATGCACTGCTCGGCCTCGTCCAGGTTCTTGTTCTGGTCGAGGAGCGTGGCGCAGAGCGTCTCCCAGACGACATAGAGCTTGGGATCGGTGTTCTTGGCGTCGCGCGCGTACTTCTCGGCCTCCACCAGGCGCTTGTCCTGGCGGAGCAGTTCGGCGAGGTCGTTCTGGGCAGCGGCGAGCGGGCGGGGCGCGGCGACGGAGGTGCGCAGGTACATCTCGGCGTCCTTCATGTTGCCCTCGCCCATGCGGATCGACCCCATCACCCAGTTGGCGAACGGATGGCTGGCGTCCAGACGGAGGATCTGGAGCGCATGGCGCTCGGCGTTCTCGCGGTCGAGCAGGCGGTAGTCGAGGTCGAGGACCATGGCGCCCACGCTGATCACCGGACGGCTCATCCAGGCGAGCTCGAGCGCCGTGCGCGTCTTCTTCAGCGTCTCCTTGTCGTCACCCTTCCGCATCAAGACGAGCGCGCGCGTCATCTGCACGAAGAAGTCGCGCGGGGATTCGGCCAGCGTCTCCATCTTCGGCAGGATGACGTTCTCGATCTCGGCGAGGATCTTCTGCTTCCGCTTGGCGTCCTCGGCCTTGTCCGCCTGCTGCAGCACGACGCCCGCGAGCAACGACCATCCCTGGATGGAATGCGGCTGGAGGTCCGTGATCTTCGCAAGCGCGAGACGCGCCTCCTCGAGGTTGTTGTTCATCATGTGCAGGAGCGCCTCGTCGAAGCGCACCGTTCCCTCCTTCGTGGGGGCCTTGACCGCCCGCTCGAGGTACGACTTCGCCTGGTCGACCGACCCTTCCTGAAGCGAGAGCCGCCAGAGGCCGATGAGCGCTTCGTGGTTCGTGGGGTCCTTCGCCAGCGTCGCCTGATACGCCTCGCGGGACTTCTCCACCTGTCCCTCCTGCGCGTAGCAGCTGGCCATCATGTTCAACAGCTCCTTCGCGGGCTCGCTGCCCGACGCCAGGTCGATGGCGTACTTGAGGTGCGCCAGCGCGTAGCCCGTCTCGCCGGAACGCGCCCAGCTGAGGCCGCTGCGCACGAAGAACTCCGGCGACCGGACGTAGCCGTAGTAGCTCGAGAGCGGACGGAGGTAGTAGCGCCGCGACGGGTCGTCGACGATGTCCTTGAGCTGCTGCTCGACCTCGCGCCGGCGCGCGGCAACGTCCTTCTTGACGTTCTTGTCCTTTCCTGTGCGGAACATTTCGTACACGTTGAAGAGCGCGCAGATGTTGTCGCAGTCGATCATGCCGAGGACGAGCTCGTACATCTCGTAGGCCTCCGCGTCGTGGCCGAGGTCCTGCAGCATCACGCCGAGGTTGTTCGCGATGAATCCCAGGTGGCGCCTCAGTTCCAGCCGACGGCGGTCGGTGGGATCCTCCGCCTCGTGGATGGCGCGCGACCCTTTCCGGCGGTCGGTGACGAGAAGCGGCTTCATCTTCTCCCAGAACCCGTCGAACTCGGCCTTGACCTTCAGGACGTCGACCGACTTCATGTCCTTCACGCCGCCGAAGAACAGGCATTCGGGAACGGGACGGCAGTCGGCCCACAGCCAGAAGTCCGGGCGTCCGAAGACCGCGACGTGCTTCGTGATGTCCGGATCGTTCCGGAACCACATCTTCAGGAACTCCATCATGCCCAGTTCCCTCAGCGTGAAGGAGAGGTCTTCGCTCTTCTTGTCGCCAGCCGACAGCTTCTTCTCCTCGATCAAGTCGGCGATCTGCTTGCAGTAGGCCTTGTATTCGGACTCCTTGCGGAGCTTGATGCAGATGATGTTCAGCTCCTGCCCGCGCGCGGCGGCGGCCACGCGCAGGTGCGCGTCCAGGAGGCCGTCCGTGAACTGCGACCCCGCCTGGCCGTCCGTAATCAGCCACGTGCGATCGCCCAAGCGGTCGAGGAGCTCGTTCGCGCAGGCGTCCGCAAACGCGCCGCGGTCGCCCTCGCGGCTGAACGCGTTCACGATCCCCGACAGCAGGAGCAGTCCCGCAAGGGCGCCCCCCACGTACGGAGCGGCCTGCCGGCCGACCTTCAGCACCGGCAGCGTCTGCGTGTCGAACTCCGCCGCCGGCAGCGGGATGCGCGCCAGCAGGTACCAATAGGCCAGCAGGTAGCCGCAGGTCACCGCCACGAGCGTCGTCGTCGCCACGGGCGCCGTGCCGAAGGGACGGATCATGCCGTCCGGCGAGAGCGGCGTGGCCGTGGCCAGGATGCAGCACACCGTCATCGCCGCATGGAAGAGATACTGGCTCCACGAGCGCTCGTTGTTCAGGCCGCGCGAGGCGGCGAAGACGCAGGCTATGAACGGCAGCACGGAGAGGACGATCACCACGAGCCCGCCCGGCCGCGAGATCCATTCGCGGATTTCGTGGAAGTAGGAGTGCGCGCACGCCCACAGCACGTCCGACGCCTCCTTGTATTCGCCGTCCGCCGCGCCCGGCAGCTGCAGAAACGCGTCCGCGACGTTGTTCGCCAGGAACAGGTAGCCCGCCACGAGCGCCACGAGGAACAGCGCCGTGGGCCCGTAGAACTTGAAGCCGTTCTTCACGACCGCCGCCACCAGCGCGAGCAGGAAGACCGGCATGAGCGGCACGAATATGACGCCTTCGACCAGACCCGCCGCCACGGCGAACCCGATGACGGGCGACAGGTAATAGGTCAGGCACGGAAACCGCACGAGGGGAACGTACAGCATGAACAGCGCCAGCGCGAACGCCACGTCGAACTGGCGCACGTCCAGGTGCGTCGACGTCATCCACGTCGTCGTCGAGAAGACGAACACGACCGCCGCGCCGACGCCCGCCAGAAGAGACGCCGTGCCCGCGTGCTTGATCGAATCCTCCTGCCCGATCGTCTGGAACACGAAGAACCCGACAAGGTAGCAGAGGAAACCGGCCGACAGCACGCCGGCCACGAGCCCCAGCGTGTTCAGGCCCACGGCCGACGTCAAGCCGATGGATTTCACGATCCCGCCCCAGATCGGGTGGAGTGGCAAGGACAAGGTTTCCAAGCGCATCCATTGCGTATAGAGCACGGCCGACTCGCCCGGATACAGATCCCGAGAAAGCGTGAGCCCGTACACAAGCAACGCGAGCAGCGACACGCCCAACGCGCCCAGCCACAGACGCCCGCCCGGCGAGGTGCCGAACGGTTTCTGCTCCGTAGCCTTCGGGGCATCCGCATTCGTCGCCACCGTCTTCTGTTCACTGTCCGCCATAAGTCTTTCCCTCTTGTTTTTTCTTTCGAAAGCGTCTTTATTATACCGAAAAATCCGCGTGTGCGGTAGACTTATCCACAAAAAACTTGTTTCGGCGAATCTCGCTCACCGGAACACCGCCGCCATCCCCCACCTGAACGCGCCGCGCATGTAGAGCGCGGCCGCGCCCCCTTCCGTCGAGTCGTACGGCACCGTCACCCCGCGCACGCGCACCTCGTATGTCCCCGCGGGGGCGGACGCGATCCGCACGCCCTCCACGTTGTTCGTGCGGTCTCCTCCTGCCACGCCGTTTCCCCACCACGCGACGCCCGTCGTCCGGTTCGACACCACGAGGTCGAGGTTGTTCACGAGACCGCCGCCGCCCACCGCCGTGGCCGGATGGTCGATCCACACGAGCTGCACGTCGAGCGGCGCGGCCCGCGTCGTCTCCACGCGCCAGACCTGTTCAGACCCTTCGTCGAACGGGATGCGGTCAACGAGCCGCACCGACCGGTTCGAGGGATACAGCGTCTCGCCCAGATCCACGCGTCCCCACCCTTCCTGCCCGTTTGGCGCGGCACTCCGGACGTTCGACCCCGCATCGCTGAACATGTCATGCGCGCCGCCCGTAAGG
>JAFRNO010000407.1 GCA_017430155.1 Kiritimatiellia bacterium
CGCCGCGCCCGCCCGACACCCGGACGTCCGTCGCGCAGCGAATAGACCCACTTGCCGATCAGCGAATCGAAATGCAACGTTGAACGGTCGAAGCTCCATCCCGCGACGCCGATGCGCGTGAACGAACGCCCGTCGGACGATCCGAACAAGGTGTCGGGAGTAAGTCGGCCCGGCGACGAGGTGAACATCTTCCAGTCGGCGTAGGGATTCTCCGCCGTGTAGTTCGGCCAGACGCTCCAGCTGTCGAGATCGTGATTGCACGTCTCCTCGGCATCGGCGAAGACGCGGTTCGTGCCCTTCACTTTCCCAAGATCGGGGAATGCCCACTGCAGGCCGTCCTCCGACTCGGCATAGCGCATGTTGCCCGCCCAGTTGTCCTCGTACCAGAGGCGGTATTTCCCGATTGTCGGATCCCACCAGAGGCCGCCGTCCGTCGCGACGGCGCAGCCGCCGACGCGCGTGCCGTCCTCTCGGGTCGGACGAATAATCGGCGACTCGAGCTTGACCGGGCTGTTCCAATGCCGCACGACGCCGCTCTTCGACTCGACGAGGTAGTCATCAACAAAGAGCTGGCGGCCGCCGTCGATGTCACTCCTCGCCGGCGGATTCGCCAGATAGGGCGGCAGGGGCGCGTCCGTCCGCTCCGCCGCGTCCGCGCCGAGAAAGACGGCCCACTTGGCGACGTCGAAATGTTCGCCCGCGCGGACATCCTTTCGGTACGTGACCACGCGCTCCCACGGATTCTTGCCGAAGAGCTGGAACACGGGAACATCCGCAACCCGCTCGAAGCCCTGCTTCACAAGCGCCTCGCCTACTTTCGTGTCTTTCCGGTAAGGGACTTCCGGCGCAAGCGCATAGAGCCGCCCACCCGTCAGGCAGTCGATCTGGAAACCGTCAATCGGCGCAACGACAAGAGACTGGCCGTCCAGGAGAGACGGCAGTTTCGGTGCCCGGTAGGGCCGGTTGCAGAACAACTGCGCGCCCTCGCGGAAGACGGACAGCTCTACGTCATGTCCGGTTACAATATTCAGCTTGGGGCCGGAGGCCGCCCAGACGGCGGCCAAAGAAAGGCCCGCGACAACGACAAACAACTGCTTTTTCATGGATTACCTCACTCCTGTCGCTTCACGAATTCGCTGGAATTCAGCAAAAGATCACCGTCGTACTGGAAGGCAACGCCGTGTAGACGAGCGCGGTGCCGCCGGCGGCGACGTCGACCCGGCCCAACCTGCGTCCGCCTGCGCCGACGAACGAGACGTTTTCCGCCAACGTTTGCAAGGCACCGGGTGACGCGACCTCGCACGACATCAGCGTGACGCTCCCCTCCTTGTACGCCTTGCCGAACGCCGCCGCGTCCAGCACAATCCTCGCGGCGGCATCCGCCTCCACCTTGCCGGACACCGTGAGCCGCACCACGTTCGTGGCCGTCGCATCCGACGGTAGGTCGAACTTCAGCGCGGCACCCGCGCCCACGGACAGCTCGCCGATGGCCCAGTCCTCGTCCAGCGTGACGGCGTAGTCGCCGTCCGGCAGAAACACGCGGTCGGAATAGCGCGGAACGTTCTGCCCGCCCGTACCGCTGACCGTCCAGTTGCCACTTGCACAGAAGTTGCCGTCGGAAAGGTTCTTCCACGTCATCACGCACGGGGCAAAGATGCGCTTCAAGTCAATTGCCGCGTCTGCCGCCAGTTCGTCGGCGGTCAACTCACGATCATAGAACCGAAGCCCATACACCTCACCGACGAAGTAACGATAGAGACTTGTGTCATTGTCGCCGATGATCATCTTCGCGACTCGACAACTCCATTGGTCTTGCTCTGTCGCACGCGTATTGACTCCGCCGTCAAGATATGTCCGATAAGCCGGTGCGGCGGTATTTGTATAGGTAGCCGAAAGAACGTGCACGGCGTTCGAATTGAAAGGTCCGAGCTCGATTCCCTTATGCGTTGTAGGAATGCCGGAGAAATAGGCGCGTATGCCATACCCCCTAAAATAGATCATCTGCCGCCGTTCGTCGTTCGATGCGCTGAGCAAGACCGAATTGTGCCCTCCCCCTGTGCCATTGTTCGGACGTTGATATGTCGAACGATAGGCAACCTCGACGGTCTTGTAGGCAGGCGCAGGCTCGTCGCCCACGGCGGCTGCACCATAGGCCGTCAACGCATTGCCTCTTGCGTTCCAGCCGCCATTTGCGCTCAAGGTCAGATCAAGGTTTCCCTTGAGGTCTTTCCAGACGGTCGCGTTCGGGCTGTGCGTGCCCGTGCCCGAATTGTCTTCGCCATCCCACTGCCCGATCAAGCCGTTTCGCGTGTAGCTCGCGCTCGTCATGAAACGCTTGCGGTCGACGATGTTGTTGTGCGCAAGTTCCGCCTTCGTGAGCCTTCGGGAATACAGACGGATGGCATATACTTCACCTTTTGACGGGGAACCTTCAGCTTGACCGGAATTGTCACTGTAACGCCCGCCGACAGAGGCCCTATTGCGCAGTCCCCAGGTTTCGTAATACGTCCCGTCCGTTCGCCGTTCGCCGTCGCAGAGAAGGTCTGCTACCGAATCGTCGTCTCCGTACAGCGCCACGGCGCTCGTGATCTCGCCGGGGATCGCCCGCTTGTAGAAGAACTTCGTCGACTTTCCGGCCTCAAAGTAGACCTTGTTTGTCGGAGCAATGTTGGCCTCATAGCGAAAAAGAAAAAATCGGTTTGCGATTCCGCTATGGAAGAACACGCAACCCTTCTGCTGGAACGGCTTGCTATAGACAACCTCGATGGTCTTGTAGGACGATGTCTTGGTGGCACCCACGGCCGCAGCCCCATTGACGGCGAGCGCATTGCCGTTTGTCCAGCTGCCGTTGGCGGTCAACGTCAGGTCGAGGTTGCCGGCGAGGTCCTTCCAGACCGTCGCGTTGGGATTGTGCGTGCCCGTGCCCGCGTTGTCGATGCCATCCCATTGCGCGACCAGCCCGTCCTGCACGTAGCTTGCGCTCGTGTAGGTCGTCGCAAGGCACGGGAGTGCCATGCCGAGCGCCAGCGTGATGAACGTTTGCAGGTGTTTCATGCGTTGACTCCTCGTTTCAGCGGTCTGTGAAAGTAAAAACGCCGACATGATACCACATCCCGCCGTCCGTTTCAAGCCGCGCACGGAAAACGGAAGCTCACTTCGGCAGCCAGAGGCCGACGATGGAGTGCTTTTCGGGACCGGAGTTGTACTTGATGTAGGTGAGCGCAAAGCATTTTGATTCTGCGATTTTGTGAACGAATGCCGGCGAACCCTTGCGCAGATTCCGCATCCTTGGTAAAATGGCGGCATGAAACGCCTCATCCCAGCCGCGTGCATCGTCCTTGCCGGCGCGTGCGCGTTCGCCGGCCGAGTCGAAACGCTCGATTCGACGCTTCTCCGAAAGCGCTGCGCCGACCCGTGGCTCTTCCGCCACGGGGACAGGTTCTACCTCACGCAGACCGGCGCCACGAAGGTGAACGTGTTCGCGGCCGACACGCTCGCCGGCCTTTCGGCGTCGGATTGCGCGCAGGCCGTCGCGTACGACAGCGCCTTCGACCCGACCGTGAAGGCGTTCGGCTACGGCGGCGTGAGCGGCACGTGGAGTCCGGAAATCCACCACTACGCCGACGCCGACTTCCCCGGCCACGCGGGCTGGTACATGTTCGTGGCGCTCCGCGACGCCGCGACCGACGACTCCCGCCACGTGAAGAGCGTCGTGCTGAAGTCGCTCTCCGGCGACCCCGCCGGCCCCTACGGCCACCCCGTCACGGGCGAGAAGTTCGCCTCGCAGCCGGTCCTGGACAAGGACGGCAACCCCTACGCCGCGTGGGCGGTGGGGCAGACGGCCCTCACCATCCGCACGGGCGAATGGAAAGGCGTCTACGTCCTGTACGTGACCGAGACGGGACGCGGCACGCGGAACTTCTACCAGGAGATCCGCATCGCCCGGCTCAAGACCCCGTGGCAGCTCGCCACCGACAGCGGCATCGTCACCGTCCCCACGCAGTTCTGGGAGACGGTGGGCGCATCCCGCACCGGCTACCGGGATCCCGTGAAGAAGAAGGCGGCGCCCTACTTCCCGCGCGTCGTCGAAGGCGCGACGGCCGTCTATGGCGACAAGGGCGACGTGTACCTCATCTATTCCGGCAGCGGATACTGGACGAACTACGGCCTCGGGCAGCTTACCTGGACGGGCGAAGACCCGCTCAAGACCTCCAGCTGGACGAAGTTCGAGTTCAACCCCATCTTCACGATCGCCAACACGCGCGGCAAGCACCTGCCCGGCCTCGACCTGCAGGGGCCAGGCCACGCGAGCTTCTTCCGCGACGACGCCGGCAAGCGTTTCCTCGTCTACCACGCGTATCCCTACAACGCCTCCAATGCCGCAAAGGACGTGGACGGCGAATACCTCGCGCCCGGTGCGAAAGGCAAGCACCGCCATGCCTACGTGGAACCGTACCGCATCGACTACGGAGAGTGGAACGGCACGGGCTGGGGCGTATTCCACGTCGGCGTGAAGGGCAACACCCATCCGGCGGCATCCAACACCAAAATCTCATACACGATTGGGAAGTAAGAAATGGAACCCCTGTTTTCAACCCTTGGCACAACCATTGGCCTGGTTTTGGCCATCGCGCTCGTCATGTTGCGCATGCAACCAGCCTACGCGCTCATGGTGGGAGCCCTCGTCGGCGGCCTCGCCGGCGGAGGGAGCCTCGCCGACACGGTCACGCACGCCATCTCTGGCGTGCAGGGGATGACACCCGCCATCCTGCGCATCCTCGCCTCGGGCGTCCTCGTGGGCGCGCTCATCAAGACCGGCAGCGCGGAACGCATCGCCCGCGCGATCGTCGACACGCTCGGACGGCACTTCGCCGTGGCGGCCATCGCCGTCGCCACGCTCGTCGTGTGCGCCGTGGGCGTGTTCATCGATATCAGCGTCATCACCGTGGCGCCTGTCGCGCTCGCCGTCGCGCGCCGCGCCAACCTCTCCACCGCCGGCATCCTGCTCGCGATGATCGGCGGCGGCAAGGCCGGCAACATCATCTCTCCCAATCCCAACACGATCGCGACGGCCGAGGCGTTCAAAGTCGATCTCACCTCCCTCATGGCTGCCAACATACTGCCCGCGCTCGCGGCGCTCGCCGCCACGATCCTGCTCGCCGGCTGGCTCGCGAAGCGCAAAGAAGAGGTTGGGGTGGCGGGCGACTCGCCCGCCCAGAACGCGGGCAAAATGCCCGCCGCCCCGACCGATTCAAAACTGCCGCCACTCTTGGCGGCTCTTGTGGGCCCGGTCGTCGTGGTCGCGCTTCTTGCCCTGCGCCCGATCGCAAACGTGAAGATCGATCCCTTCCTCGCCCTTCCGATTGGCGGGATTGCATCGATCCTCGCCACCGGCAACCTGCGCAACGGTTATGCGTTTGCGGAGTTCGGCCTCTCAAAGGTCACCGGCGTCGCGATCCTGCTCATCGGAACGGGCACCGTGGCGGGAATCGTGAAGGTGTCCGCACTGCAGGGGGACATGACATCGCTCCTCAACGCGCTCCACCTTCCGGCCTTCCTGCTGGCACCAGTCTCAAGCGTGCTGCTAACAGGCGCGACGGCCTCGACCACGGCCGGCGCCACGATTGCGGCCCAGACGTTCTCGCCCGCCCTCGCCGAGGCCGGAGTCGCGGCGCTGAGCAGCGCCGCGATGGTCCATGCCGGCGCCACGGTGCTCGACTCCTTCCCGCATGGTTCCTTCTTCCACTCGACGGGCGGCGCGGTCTTCATGGACATGCGCGCGCGCCTGCGCCTCATCCCCTTCGAGGCCGCCATCGGCCTCGTCTCCACCCTCACCGCCGTTGCCGTCTACCTCGTCCATTGACCATGAACGCCCTTCGTCCGACAGCAATCGAAATCGCCACGGCCGCCATTGACGCCGTGAAGCCCGACGCCGCCGTGCGTCGCGCCCTCTCCTCAACCTCGTTCGACCTCGCCGGCGAGGTTCGGCTTTTCGCCGCCGGCAAGGCCGCCTGGCGCATGGCCGCCGCCGCAAGCGACGTGCTGGGCGACCGCCTTGCGCGCGGCATCGTCGTAACGAAGTACGGGCACGTGGAACATCCCCTTCCGCGCATCAAGTGCCACGAGGCCGGACACCCCGTGCCGGACGAAAACTCCTTCCGCGCGACGGCGGCCGCGCTCGACTTCGTGAAGGGCCTCTCCCCGCACGACACCGTGGTCTTCCTCCTCTCCGGCGGCGGCAGCGCCCTCTTCGAGGCACCGCTCGTCTCCGGCGGCGAGCTGGCCGACGTCACGCGCCAGCTGCTCGCCTGCGGCGCGGACATCGTGGAGATCAACACGATCCGCAAGCGTCTCTCCCGCGTCAAGGGCGGACGTTTCGCGGCGGCCTGCGCGCCCGCGCACATCTTCCAGATCGTTCTCTCCGACGTCCTCGGCGATCCGCTCGACATGATCGCCTCAGGCCCCGCCGCAGCCGACACCTCCACCTGCGCCCAGGCGCAGGCCGTCGTCACGAAGTACAATCTCAAGTTCTCTCCCGACGTCCTCGCCTGCCTCGCGCAGGAAACGCCCCGCGCCGTCGCGAACGTGGAGACCGTGGTCGCGGGAAGCGTCCGCGAGCTCTGCGCCGCCGCGGCATCGGCGTGCGCCGCGCGCGGTTTCACGCCCGAGATCCTCGACACGGCTGTTGCAGACGAGGCCCGCGCGGCGGGACGCCGTCTCGCCGAGATCGTCCGCACCCACGCGGCCGACGGTGCGCGCCGCGCCTTCATCATGGGCGGCGAGACGGTGGTGAAGCTCACGGGGCACGGCAAGGGCGGACGCAATCAGGAGTTCGCGCTCGCCGCCGCGCCAATCCTCGACGGACTTCCGAACGTGGCGCTCGTCAGCGTCGGCTCGGACGGCACGGACGGACCCACCGACGCCGCCGGCGGCTGTGTGGACGGAGAAACCGCCGCGCAGCTGCGGTCATGCGGCCTTTCGGTGGAGAAGGCCCTCGCCGAGAACGACGCCTACCCCACGCTCGCCGCGGTGGAAGGCCTCGTCATCACCGGCCCCACGGGCACGAACGTCAACGACGTGGCCATCGGCCTCATTGACGCGTAATTCGGAACACCTTTGCCTGGTAGAACGCAAGGTTCGTTGAAATTGAGAACCATTCTCCGTCGCACGTGAACGGCACGGCGCGCCACATGCCGTCGGGGCCGAGGACGGACACGGCCGTCGCGTCCGGCGCGCGTAGGCGAAGCGCGTCGATCGGCTCGGAGTTGAGGTTCGCAGCGAGGACGATTGACCCGCCGCCCTTCCGCGCACGGGCGAGGACGAGCACGTCCTGGTCGTTGCCGCACACAAACGGCACAGGTCGTCCGGCGAGACGGTCAAGCAACCGCACGAGATACGTTTTGCGCGCCTCCGAGAACCTATGCAGGGACGTCATGTCGGTGTGGTAGGCACATGTGATGACGGTCCCCCCCAGCGCGTTGTGCCAGAGAACCGTTCCCGGCGCGGCCTCCTCGAACACGGGCGATCCCGTGTAGGGCGAAAAGCCGAGTTTCGTCAGGACCTCCGCCCCGGACGCGAGGTTGGCGAAATACGGCATGCGGTCCGACGGCGCTGCCACATATGTCACGTCGCTCGTCGCGTCGCGCTCGCGGTTGAAACAGAAATCCTTCATCTCGGCGGTGAGCCCGATGAGATCAGAACGCCCGCGCTGGGTGAGCGCCAACGCCGCCTCCGCCGTCACGAGCACCTTGTGCGAGAACACCTGCGCGAGTTCGGCATCGGTGAAGCGGGCAACCTCGCCCTTGCGCGACACCACGTACACGCCGTCACGCGTAAAATCCTTCTCCGCCCGGAAC
>JAFRNO010000408.1 GCA_017430155.1 Kiritimatiellia bacterium
GATGTCGGCGGCCTGAAGCTGGCTCTGCCGTTTGATGTTCGCGGCATGTTCCTTGCCCTGCTGGTTCGACGACCATGCGCCGTAGCCGGCCGAGAGTGCGGTGCCGATCAGGCCTATCGCGGCTCCTACCATGATTCCACCTCCTGTCTCGTGAGTTTCATCACGACGTACCACTCCCCGTCCGCGGGTGCGGGTACGCGCGCCACGCGGCGCATCTTCAGCACCTTCTCCTGCCACCGGACGCTCCCCGTGTACGATTCGAGCGGCCATGTCAGGTAGCGGTCGGTCCAGGGCGGGCATTGCGAGACGACCCAGGCGAAGACGGGCCGCGTCGCCTTGACGAACGCGATCTTGTGCCGGTTCGCGTTCTCGCACGACATGAAGCAGAACGCGCGCGTCCGGCTCATGTGCGACTCGTTCGGCATGACGAGGATCCCGAAGTAGCCGATGATGTCGCCGTTCGCGGCGCGGACGGTCCAGCACGACTCGAAGTCGGAAAGGCACGTCGGCGGCGCGTTCTCGACCTCCCGCTCGTGGCGCTCGCCCTCGCGGTAGTTGTCCTCCACGTAGTCGATCTCCGCCTGCGTGGCGGGTACGAGGCGGAAGCCGCCCGGGAACTCTGGAGAAGCCGCCGTCACTGGCCGTCCCCTTTCCCTTCCTCGTTCTCGTACTCGATCTGGTACGTGTTGCTGATCGAAAGGATCGTGAGCGGCCATGGCTCGTCGTGGCGCACGTGGATCCTGCCGTCGCGGTTGTTGGTGCCGGTCAGGAGCCGCTTGCAGTCCTTCTCCGCGAGCGTGACGCCCGATCCGCTGCGGACGACGGGCAAGGCGACCTCGCGCCAGCCGGTGTTTATCGCGTAGGGCTTGACGCTGAACGTGCTGGCGTCGATCACGCGAAGCTCGGATTCCGTGGCGTTCTTGATCTCCATCTGCGCCGTGGCGCCGCGTTCCGGCTCCGGACGGACGCTGACGAACTCCGACTCGACCGGATAGCCGATGGCGTACCTGCCGTCTCCGAGCGCGACGCAGAGCGCGACGCCGACATCTTCCGGCCTGGTCGGTTCGGATGACGTCTCGATGTGCATGCCGTCCAGTATCACCTGGTTCGCGGCCGTCGGCGCGTCGGAGTCGTTTCGGACCTTCCAGAGCTGGTACACGCCGGCCTTCTCGACGAGCAGCATCATCTCCGTCGTGCCGTCCACGATGCACTTCGGCGTGACGATCTCGCGCGCCTTCCATCCGCCTCCCAGCTCCTGGACGCTCCACGCGGCGACCTCCTGCTCCTTCATGTAGACGAGCGTCCCCACGCGCCCGTCGGCCAGCACGCACTCGACGATGGAGTCGGGATGCTGCTTGTAGGCCATCGAGACGATCGGGTTGGCGCGGAAGATGGACTGCGCGATCACGGAGAGGTCGTTCGACTGGTAGCTGTCGGACGTGTAGTTGTAGTTGATCGAGCGGAGGCACGTCCCTCCGCGTTCGGCGAACAGCGTCTCGTCCGCGAGCTGCAAGGGCTGGAGCTTGCGGTCGCTGCCGATCATGCTCTGGAGTTTCGCGGAGGCCGTCTTGTAGGTGAGGGCGTTCCCCGAGACCGGCGCGATCAGCCATTCGCCGCCGTCGCCGAAGAGCATGAGGTCGCGGCCCATGACGAGGTGGTTGATGTTGGGGAACTCCGTCGCGGCAAGCGTCAGCTCCAGCGCGTCGTCCTCGCGGATCGACTCGTGCGCCGTGAAGTTGTAGAGGTCGGCGATCCGGCTCATCCAGATCGTGGACGGGCTGGAGCTCGTCGAGGCGAACACGAGCCGCTGCTCGTAGATGCCCACGCAGCCCGGATATTCGTCGGCCGCGGAGAAATGCGCGTCCTGCGTGTCGTCCGGCGGAGTGACGGTCATGTCCGGGTTTATGTAGTCGTCCTGGAAGTTGCCGCCCTCGTCTCCGTCGGAGGATGTCGCGTAGAAGCGGAGCGCGCGCACGACGCCTGTCTGGCTGTTTCCGGTCCAGTCCGAGTAGAGGCTGCCGTCGAACTTCATCGTGATGGATTCAAGCGACGAGAACGCATCGGCGTTGTCGAGCGCCCAGGAGAGGTCGAAGTCCAGGTAGCGCGGGTACTTGTTCAGGTACTCGGCGCAGTCGCCGTGTCCGACGGCGTGTCCGTAGAGCGTGTCGCCGTTGGGCAGGGTGAACGTACTGCGGGACAGCAGCAGCCAGTCCTGGTAGACACCCTGGTAGGTATTGGACGTGTACCCCGTGCCCCCCGTGTACGACAGCGGCACAGTCTGGACGAGGTACATGTTCTCGGTCGCCGATCCGCCCGTGCGGAGCTGCATGTTGACAGATTCGCCCGAGGTGTTGCGGTAGGTGGCCCAGATCTTGACGGTCGGCGCGGAGATGATGATGTACGAGGTGTCGTTCGCCTTGTCGTAGATGCGGCCGTCCAGGTACACGCGCAGGCGCTTGAAGCGGGCGTCCACGGAGAAGGTGAAGGTGAGTCCGGACGACTGCCGCGAGGACGGGCAGATGAGACAGGCGTCGCCCGCGGGAGATGTCGTGTAGCGGATGTTCGCGGCCGAACAGACTTTGCGCATGGTCGCGTCGCCGGCAACGCCCTTGGA
>JAFRNO010000409.1 GCA_017430155.1 Kiritimatiellia bacterium
CAGCGCCGTGAACATCGACGTGATCTCGGGATACGCCTCGCCCTGGAGGTTGATGAGGCCGTAGTTGGAATCCTCCGGGAAGGCGTCGCTGATGCCTTCCGCCGGTTCGTCCACCCACATGAAGTAGTCGTAGCCCAGCAGGCTCGGCGTGGCGAGCATCGTCTTCGCGAAGAGCTCGGTGGCGGCCGTGCGCTCCTTCTGCGTGCGGAAGCGCTGTCCCGCGCCGGCCGTGCACGGGAGGCCGCTGTCGAGCGCGGGGAAGCTCCACTCGGTGATGAGCATCGGACGCTTCACGATGGCGTAGCGCTCCGCGAAGGCGTCCGCCACGCGCGGCGCCTTCGCGCCGCGGTGGACGAGCACCACGTTGCGGTCGATGTCCGCCCACGGGTAGATGTTGAACGTGACGAGGTCGCAGTGCTTGCCGGCGATCTCCCACACGGCTTCGTGCGCGCCGCCGAGGCCGGCGAAGCGCGCGCCCATCACGAGGTGGTTCGGGTCGTGGCGGCGGATGGCGGCCGAGGCGATGCCGAAGTAACGCTCGGCGGCGAGGCGGAGGAAGTCGAGCTTCACCTCGGCGGAGGGCTCGCCCGTCACGCCGCGCTCCTTCAGGAAGGCGCGGAGGGCGATCTTGGCGGAGTGCGTCTCGGGCTTCTTCATCACGGCGTCGAAGAGGCCGGTGGCGGACGCACCGCGTCCCCACCACGCGAGCTCGTTGTCGATGAAGTAGCCGAAGAGCCACGGATCGTCCTTGTTCGGCGCGCACTTCTTGCGCGCCATGTAGTCGCAGTGGGCCGGGAACAGCGGGTCGAACACGTTCGGGAAGGCGCTGCACGGACGGTGCTCGTTCGGGCAGATCCAGAAGGCGTCGTCGTTCTCGCTCCAGCAGAGGGAGTCGCCCATGGAGAGGAAGCGCGTGTGGACAAGCCCGCGGCGCTCGAGCGCGGGATCGCAGCCCGCGCCGAGGAGGTTGAAGCCCCACGCCTTCAGGCGCTTGAGCGTGTCCGCCTCCCAGTCGCGCTTGTCGGGGAACTTCTTCTTGTTGACCTCGTGGTGGACGCTCCGCTTCGTGCGCTGGCTCCAGTGCCCCTGGTAGCGCACGTGGTCCACGCCCATGAGCACCACGCCGCGTCCGAGCGGGTCGATCGCCCACCAGCGGCCGTCAGGGCGCTGCACCACGCGGAAGAAGCCCGTGCCGGACTCCTTGACCTCGGGGGCGAAGCTGTCGGATTCATACGGGGGAAAGGTTTTCGCCGCCTTTGTACACGGACGCGGATCCTCGCTCGTGGCATTGAGTGCGGTGAAGCGTCCGCGGAATCCGCCGTTCGCGTGGAGCGCAGGACGTCCGCACGTGACGGCGGGCGCGGAGAACGCGAAACGCCGGGCGAAGATCAGCTTTCCGGCGGCGTTGCGCACCTCGCCCTGGTTGCCCGCGCCGGCCGTTTCGTGGGTGAAGGTGTAGGTCTGGCCGTAGCGCCACGAGCCGTGCTGCTCGGAACGTTCCTGCTTGAGCTTGTCCGTGATCTGGGCAAGCCACGCGCCGTCGCGCATCTCACACAGCTCGAAGAAGTGTCCGCCGGGATTCCACTTGTCGTCCGGCGGCGCCTGCACGAGGGCGAGGTGCCAGTAATTGCGTTCGTCGTCGACGAGCGCCACGCCGAGCGTGGCCCAGCCGTTCGTGCCGGCGGACGCGGGCGTGACCGTGGCGGACACCTGGACCTTCGCGGCGCGCGGCGCGACCTCGTACACGGCGAGTCCGCCGCCGGCCTTGCACGAAACCGCGTTGTCGCGGAACGACCACGCGAGAGGGTTGGCATCCCACTTCTCAAAGGAGACGGTAAGCGGCGCGGCGCAGGCGACCGCGCCCGCCAAGGCGCACGACAGGACAAGATGGTGTTTTTTCATGCCGTGAATTATACCATAATCTCAGCCCGCCTGCATCGCCGTTTCGATGCAGGCAACTTGTGCAGACAGATAATTTCTGGTGTGGCGGCGGCGGAAAATATGGTAAAATGGCGAGCCATGGACGCCAAGGAGAGACTGCGACCCTACTGGAAGGTGCTGAAGCTTGTCTGGCCGCTCGCGCTGGGCATGGCCAACAACGCCCTCATGCAGTTCACCGACCGCGTGTTCCTCGCGCGGGAGGCCACGGCGTCACTCGAGGCAGTGCTGCCGGCCTCCATCCTCGCGATTCTCTTCATCAGCTTCTTCCAGTCGGTCGTCGCGTACTCCGGCACGTTCGTGGCCCAGTACCACGGCGCCGGCGACCCGACCGGCTGCGCGCGCAGCTGCCGCGCGGGCCTGCTCCTCTCCCTGATCGGCGGGCTCATCCTCACGCTCTTCATCCCGCTCGGCTGGCTCGTCTGCGATTGGAGCGGACACTCCCCCGACGTTCTCGCCCGCGAGAAGACCTACTACACGATCGTCATGTCGGGCAGTTTCTTCATCTGCGCCGCCATGGCCGTGCAGAGCTTCTTCACGGGAATCGGCCGCACGCGCGTCGTTTTCTGGGCGAACGTGCTCGGCAACGGCGTCAACATCCTCCTCGACTACCTGTTCATCTTCGGCTTCGGCCCCGTCCCCGCCTACGGGATCGCCGGCGCCGCGGCCGCCACCGTCATTGCGCAGGCCATCCAGTTCGCGGTCCTGCTCGGACTGGCGCGGGCGGCGGTGTTCAGGAAGCTGGCCCCGGAAGTCGAAAAGCAGCAGGCGAACGGACGTCTCCTGTGGCGTATCGTCCGCTTCGGCTCGCCGGCCGGCGTCTATTCGGTGCTGAACCTCCTCTCGTTCGCGGTCTTCGTGTTCCTCACCGGACGCGTGGGCGACATGGCGTTCGCCGTCTCGAACGCCGTCTTCACCGTCAACTACCTCCTCTACGCCCCGATCGAGGGATTCGCCATCGGCGTGGGGACGCTCGTGGGGCAGTGCCAGGGCGCGGGCGATTCCAACGGCGCGGCCCATGCGGCGCGCCGCACGCTCCTCCTCGCCGAAATCTACATCCTCGTCGCCTCGCTTTCGGCCCTCGCGTTCTACCGCCCGATCCTCAACCTCTTCATGGCGAACGCCGACGCGTTCGACCCGTCCGCGTTCATGTCGCTGGGGTTCACGCTGTTCGCCCTCATGGTCGCCTGGCAGTGCTTCGACTGCGCCGACGTGGTCCTCTCCGGCGCGCTCAAGGGCGCGGGCGACACGCACTTCGTGATGGGGTGGATGCTCGTGTGCGCGTTCGGCTTCTGGCTGCCGCTCCTCTTCGTCGTCTACTGGCTCCACCCCACGATGCCCGCGCTGTGGTCCACGATGATCGCCTACGTCGTCTTGATCTGCGTGGGCACGTGGATCCGCTGGCGCCGCGGTCCCTGGCGGAACATCAAGCTCGTGTAGGGAAGCAACGGGCGAGACGCCCGTTGTCCCAGTAGAAGCGGCGAGACGCCGCTTCTCCCAACGGGATGCACCGGGGCGTCAGTGGAGCCCGGTCGCGTTGGCGATCAAGAGGTAGTCGTTCGTGAGGATCGTGTCAATGCCCATGTCGAGGAACTTCTTCGCCTCGGCG
>JAFRNO010000053.1 GCA_017430155.1 Kiritimatiellia bacterium
ATGTCGCCGCCCTTGAGGCCCATCAGCTTCTCGTCGAGGTACTTGAAGCCGGTGGAGAGCCCGTCGAACTGCCCGGCGCCGCCGTCAAAGAGGCGGTCCATGGCCTTGAGGGTGTTCTCCACGGCGAGCTTCCAGTCCATGCGCACGGTGGTGGAGCCGCCGATTTCGAGGAAGTTCTTCTCCACCTCTCCGAGGAGGATGTCCGCATTCGCGGCCTGCGCCTCGTCGAAGCAGCGCTCCTCCGTCTCGCGTGCGCGCTGGATCATCGTGCGCAGGAGGTGCTTCTGGCGGACGATGTCGATGTAGTACTCGGCGTGGGCGGAGGTGGGCGTGTTGTCCACGAGGGACTGGATGGCGGCGACGCCGCCGACCTGGTCGAGGCGGCCGGTAGCGCGGAGGTGGTTCGTGAGCGTGACCGCGTCGATCGGCACGGACGTGCCGCTCATCTCGCGGAAGGTCTCGAAGAAAATGCGGTTGCGCGGTTCGTAGAAGGACTCGGGCGTGAGGCCGCGCGCCTGGCAGAGATCGAGCACGCGGGCGTCGTCGCCCATCGTCGTGTCGAGCAGGATCGATCCGATGATCCCGCGTTCGGCCTCTGCGCTGTGGGGAAGGGTCTTGAGTTGTTCGGACATGGCGGAAAGAAGTATAGCAAAACGGCCGCCCGGGGGGGCGACCGCATTGTGAAACGTTATCTAAGGGTTATGAACAGGTTGTCAACTCTGTTTTTCGAAAAAGGTCGGGCGATGGGCACAACTGCGCGATTCAGCATCGAGCCTTCTGATGATTGGAAACAACTATTTGAAACAACTTGCCTTTAGCGCGCGAGCTAACTCGCCCGCGCCCATTTGCCAATCCTCAAACTATCACGGCTCTGAATGTTCAAGGTGCGCCCGCAGGACAATGTTGTTCTTGAAAGGGTGGGTGAGTGAGACATGAGACCCGAGACCTGAGACTTGCGGAGACATTGAGACATCGAGACATTGAGACCGGGTGAGACATGAGACATTGAGACTTTGGCGACCCTCCCACGGCGGACGGCGATGGAACGCCGTCCCTACCAGCGTTGGTCTCAATGTCTCATGTCACCCCGGCAGGTCTCGGGTCTCAGGTCTCATGTCCGCGCGCGCACGCCCTCTTCGCCGTCGGCGGGCGCGTGCGCTGTACGTCACATGTTTCCTCTTCGCACGACAAGTGCCAACACGAAAGAATCAGAAGTCATCCGGCAGGTCGATGCGCATCGTCTTGCCCTTCTGCGCCTGGTACGAGGCCTTCGCCTCCTCCTCGGCGCGGTGCTCGTCGTGGATGGAGCCGGCCTCGGAGAAGAACGGCACCTCGAAGGTGAGTCCGCAGTTCGGGCATTCGGCGGGCGTGCCCGCCATGTCCGCCGTGGCCTCGATCTCCTGGTGGCAGTTGGGGCAGAAGAACGAGATGAGCTTCTCCTCCACCGGCTCCTTCTTCGCAGGGGAGGGGTCGTCGAGACCGAGCGCCTCCGCGTCGATGCGGATCGTGCGGTTCTTGAGCTGTGTGGGGTCCATCTCCTCGGCCTCCTTCGCGGAGACGACGGGTTCCATGGACTTCGGCGCGTCGCCCACGGACGGACCATACATCGTGCCGGGCTCCGACTTCGCCGGCACCACGACGATGTTTCCGCACATCGGGCATTCGGCATCGAGTCCGATCGCGTCCAGCGGCGCCTCGATTTCCTGTCCGCACCCCGGACACTTGAACGAAATCGCCTCCGGCTGCGGCTCTTCGGCGGGCGCCGCCTCTTCGGAAGGCGTAGGTTCCGCCGCCGGCGCAGCGGGCGCGGGTTCCTGTGCCGGTGCTGGCGCTGGTGCAGGTTCTGGCGCCGATGCTGCCGCAGGTTCCGCCGCAGGAGCGGGTGCGGACTCTTCAGCCGGGGCCGGTGTCGGTGTGGGCTCTGGCGCCGGTTCTGGAGCGGGTTCGACCACTGGAGCCGGCGCGGGCGGCGCTTGGTCTGCGGGCGCCGGAGCGGGAACTGGTGCAGGCGCAGGCTCTGAAGCGGGGGCAGGAGCGGGCACGGGGGCGGATACGGGCGCCTCTTCGGGCGGCGGTACGTAGAGGGCGGCGGGGACGGCGGGGATGCGCGGCGCGATGGCGAGTTTGGCCGAACGGGCGGCGGTGATCTTCAGCGCCTTCTGGGGCGGCATGATGAGCAACTCGCCCGTGCGCGGGTTGCGGATGCGTCGGGCCTTGCGGGGTACGAGTTCGAACTTGCAGAGTCCGGGCAGGATGAAAGGCCCGTTCGGCGTCTCGCGCTTGACGATTTCGGCAAGGACCTCCAGTATCTGGCGGGAAGCGATCTTCTTGATGCCGGCGCGGAACGCCAGTTCCTTGATGAGACGGCTTTTCGTGTAAATATGGCGACGTTCGTTCATCGGCTTATCCTCCAATTCTCTCTTTCCTTTCAGGCTACGCTCCTATGTGCCTTTGTTTTCGTCAATTATTCTACCATTCAATTTGGACTTTCGCAAACAGAAAATTTATGCTACAATTTGTGGCGTCCCGGGAAGCGTATCATCCGGGATGGAGAAAGACGGATGAAATTCTGGTTTGGCAAAAAGGAACAAGAGCCTGCGCCGGCGTCCCCTGCCGCGGCCCCGTCGGAACCGCCCCG
>JAFRNO010000410.1 GCA_017430155.1 Kiritimatiellia bacterium
GCCTCCGCCTCCGCTTTTGCCTTGGCTTCAGCTTCAGCCTTCGCCTTGGCCGCCTTTTCCCGTTCCAGGGCTTCCGCAGCCGCGGCGGCGGCCTTGGTGCGCGCCTCCAGTTCGGCGCGGTTGGGCCCCGCGGGACGGCGCAGCATCACGTCGTCGGGATTGACGGTCTCCGACGCAGGCGCCGGAATGATCAGATCCGACAAGTCCGCCGCGACGACACCCGCCGCGCACGCGGCGCAGATTGCTATGGTCGAAAGGTATTTCATTTTTTATTCAGTCTCCCAAGATTGATCTTTCCGCCTTTTGTGCGGATCTCCGACTGCGAGAAGATCTTGATGAACTCGCGGGTCAGCGAAAAATAGACGCCCCTCCCCTTCACGGTGGAGGCTCCGTAGACCATGTTGGCGCTTCCGTCCACCCACCCGGTCTTCGTCGTGCGGTCCACGAGGCAGTTCTCCGCGTCGAGCCGCGCCGTGCGGTTCGTGCCGGTCTCGTCGAACTGCTCCAGGCGGATCTGCTCCGCCCAGATGTAGCTGGAATCGGGGAAGATCGTCGCCCGCGCGGCCGTGATGCGCGACTTCACGGTGCCGTCCGGATACGCCTCCAGCACCATCGACACGTTCTCGGCCGGCGCCACGGCCTTTTTCGCGCACTCCGCGAACGCCGCCCGGAGACGCAGCATGTCGGAGTCGTCGGCGCGCTCCGCGAGCCAGCGTTCGCTGGAGAACGCCGCAACCGCCGCGCCCGCCGCCAGCACGCCCGCCAGCCCCACCAGGAATCTCCGCGCTCCGCCTCTCATGCCTGCCTTAACCTCGCACGATCCCGTGAATCGCCAGCAGCTTTTTCCACAACGCCTTGACCTCTCGGAACGGGATGGCGTTCGCCGCGTCCGAAAGGGCCCGCTTCGGGTTGACGTGCGTCTCCATGAACACGCCGTCCACGCCCGTCGCCACCGCCGCGCGCGCAAGCGCGGGCGCGTACTTGCCGTCGCCGCCCGACCCCGTGCCGAGGCCGCCAGGACGCTGCACCGAGTGCGTCGCGTCGAAGATGACCGGGTAGCCGAGGTCGCGCATGATCAGCAGCGAACGCATGTCCGCCACGAGGTTCCGGTAGCCGAAACTCGCCCCGCGCTCGCACAGGACGATGCGCCGGTTGCCGGTGGACTCGATCTTCCTCACGACGTTCGCCATGTCCTCGGGGGCCATGAACTGGCCCTTCTTCACGTTCACCACGGCGCCCGTCTCGCCCGCCGCCACCACGAGGTCCGTCTGCCGCGCGAGGAACGCGGGGATCTGCAGCACGTCGCATACCTCCGCCGCGCGCGCGCACTGCCAGGGCTCGTGCACGTCCGTGAGCACGGGCACCGCGAACGTCTCGCGGATCTCCGCGAGGATGTCGAGGCCCGCGTCGATGCCGGGCCCGCGGAACGAATCCACGCTCGTGCGGTTGGCCTTGTCGAAGCTCGCCTTGAACACGTAGTTCACCGACAGTTCGTTCGCCGTCTCCACGAGACGCGCCGCGAGGTCGAGGGCCATTCGGCGGCTCTCGATCACGCACGGCCCCGCGACAAACGTCAACGAACCGTCGCCAAACGCCACGCCACGGTCAACATCTATCTGCCGGACTTTCATGTACCTAATATTCCTTGCCGAATAGTATACCAAAAAAAACGGCGTCTGTCCCGTCCCGTGTGAGATTCAATTCCATAATTTCATAATTCCATATTTTAACATTTTTACGATTCATCCACGAAAACGAAAAGGACGGCTCATTGAGCCGTCCTCTCATTTTACGGTCGCCTCGGCGAGGCGACCCTACCGGATCGGAACGCCGCGCGAGGCGACCCTACCGGATCGGAACGCCGCGCTAAGCGCGGGCCTCGAGGTCCTTCAGCGTGGCGAGGGCCGTGGCGAGGTTCTTCTCGAAGTCAGCCTTGTCGCCCCAGCCGCATTCGCACGAGACGCCCCCCGTGTAGCCGATGCGCTTGAGCGCGGCGAAATAGGGGAGAAACGCCTCGGTGTCGTTCGCGCCAGGATAGGCGCGCTTTTCCTTCGTGGCAATGTGGCAGTGCTTGAGGCGGTCGCCCGCCTTGACGATCGACTCGGGATCCTCACGGCCCATCATCATGTGGAAAAGGTCCGCCAGCTGCTGGATGCGCGGCGACCCGACGTCCTCGACCATGTGGAGGCCCTGCCACACGAAGTTGACGATGTTGGACTCGTTCGGGCGCAGCGGCTCGATCACCACCACCACCTTGCAGTCCGCGATGCGCGCGGCGAGCTGGCGGCAGAACTCCGTCATCTGCGCCGTGCCGTCCTCGGTCTTCGGATGGTCCGCGCGGTTCTTCGCGGTGAAGTCGCCGGGCACGTTGCGGGCGCCGCCGGAGCCGAAGACGATTGTCACGACGTTCACCTTGTCCGCGCGACGGCACACGCGCTCGGCGTAGTCGAGCGCCGGCGCGAAGTCGGCGTTCGGCCCCGTGAGACGGAACTTGCCGGGCAGGAAGCCGTTGCTGGAGCGGAGCGGCAGCGGCGCGGCGAGGATCTCGTCGCGACGCTTGGCCCACTTGGATTCGTCCAGCTCGTCCGGCATGAACGCGGAAGCCGCATTCCATTCCCAGAAGTCAAAACCGGTCTTCTTGAGCAGCGGCACGTCCTTCGGACCGCGGCAGGCGCCGAACAGCATGCGCTTCGACGCGCCCGCGCCGCCAGCCGGCGCCGCGCAGCCGCCCATCACGGCCGCACCCGCGGCCACAGCCAGAAACTCTCTTCTATTCATTTTCTTTCTCCACCCTTCTCGGGTTATCTAACACTTATACTCTTCACTCTTCACTATTACCTGCTCCAGGCCGGATTCATCCAGTTTCCGCCGTTGCGGAAGAGGCGCGCGGGACGGTCTCCGTCGGGCGCCGTGTCGACGATGAAGAGCGCCTGGTCGCGCGAGGCGACCACGTGGCGGCCGTCGGCGGCCCAGCTGGGGTGCTCCCAGGTGCCGCCGTCCGTCACGAGACGGGTGCTGCTCTCGCCCTGCGCGGGATCCATCACCGCCACGTAGTTCTGCCCGCCGCGCTTCGTGCACCACGTGAGCATGCCGTCCGCGCCCCAGTCGGGGTTCGTGTTCTCGCCGCCCATGTTCGTGAGGCGACGGGACTTGCGCGAGGCGACGTCGACGACGTAGACCTGCGGATGGCGCGTCTCGTCGCTCACGTAGGCGATCTGGCGGCCGTCGGGGCTCCAGCACGGCGAGGCCTCGGACGCGTTCTGCGAGCGCGTCATGCGCACGACGCGCTTCGTGGCGAAGTCGAGCACGTAGAGCTCGGGGTTGCCCTGGTAGGAAAGCACGATCGCGCACGACCTGCCGTCGGGCGACACGGCCGCGCCCGTCGCGAGCCCCTTGAACTGCGCGAGCAGGGACCGGCGGCCCGTCGTCGTGTCGAGACGGTAGACGAGCGGCGTGCGCTGGAGGAAGCCCGTGTAGTAGATGTCCGTCTTGTTCGGCGCCCAGCGCGGGCCCACGGCCGCGCGCTGGTCGCTCGTGAGCTGGCGGATGTCGTATCCGTCGGGATAGCACATGTAGAGCTCCGCGTTGTCCGCCCCCTTGCGGTTCACGAACGCGATGCGGTCCGTCGCGAAGCCGCGCTTGCCCGTGTGCGCCTGCACGATTGCGTCCGCCATCTGGCGCGCGGCCATGCGCGCAGACTTGTCGTCCGTCACCGCCGCCGACAGCGCGACGTTCTTGCCCGCGCCCGACGCCGTCACCGTGCCGCCGGGCGCGCCCGTCACGCGGATCTGCCCGTTCGGCCCCACCTGGAAATAGCCCGACAGCTCGAGGTTCCGCTGGAGGGACCGGTTGTACGCCGCGGCGGACGTGCCGCCCGCCGTCTCGACGGACACGACCACGCGGCTCGCGCCCTCCTTCGTCACATGGACCGTAGGCGCCGCCGCGAAGGCGGAGGCCACTGCGCAGACAATGAACGCGCAAGCAAACTGACGCATTTTCTGATACTCCTTTTTCTGGTTTGTTAAATGGTGAAAGGGATGCCGCCTAGTATACCGCACCCCGCCGCCAAACGCAACGCGAAATTCGCCCGTACGGCGGATTTACTTCCGGCGGAAGGCGACGTCGAGGTAGGAACGGGCCTTCGGCGTAAGCACGGTGAGGCCGAAGCGCTTGAGCGTCTCGCGGTAGAGCGCGTCTTGCTCGCACGCGCCGAAGTCGGACTCCACCTCGCGCATCGCCTGCACGAGCTCGTCGAGCTGGATCGTGTCGATCGCGCGCTTCGCCGGCGGCTTGCGGTGGGGAGTGGAGGAACGCACTGCCGTGACGCCGGGAGGGAGGGAGGAGGAGGTCGCGCGGGAGCGCGA
>JAFRNO010000411.1 GCA_017430155.1 Kiritimatiellia bacterium
CGGGCGCTTCACCGAGGCGGACGTCCGCGCGGGCAAGCCCGTGTCGCCCCAGACGAAGATCGGCGTGACGGTGACGTCCAGGTGCAAGCCGGCCGTGGGCGGACGCGACTTCCCCGTGACGGCGCCGGCGGACGGCGCGGACGCGACGGCCGCGATCCAGGCGGCGTTCGACGCGTGCTTCAAGGCGGGCGGCGGCACGGTGACGCTCGCGCCCGGCACGTACAACGTGGGCGGGCGGCGGCTCCGCAGCCGCACGACGCTCCACCTCAAGAGCGGGGCCGTGCTGAAGGGCGCGCGCGACTGCGATCGCTACCGCATCCTCGCGGGCGACAAGTTGGAGCCCGCGCGCGCGAAGGATCTGCAGCACCTTGAACTGACCAACCAGCAGGTAAAGAAAGACCCCGCGCTACGCGGCAAGGTCAAGCTCTCCAACATCTACGGCAGCCGGTGGAATGACGCGATGATCCGCATCTACGACGCGACGGACGTGGCGATCATCGGCGAGAAGGGGAGCGTGATCGACGGCTGCAACAGCTACGACGCGACGAACGAGGAGGGATACCGCGGCGTGCACGGCATTGCGGTGCACTACGCCACGAACGTCGTTTTCCGCGGTCTCACGATCCGTCACACCGGCAATTGGTCGTTCTCCGTGCGCGAGGCGCGCAACATGACGTTCGACGACCTCGACATCATCGCGGGACATGACGGCCCGCACTTCTCGATGTGCAACGACGTGGTCGTGAAGAACTGCCGCATCGCGACGGGCGACGACTGCATCGCGGGCTTTGACAACGAGCACGTGCGCGTGCGCAACTGCGACCTCAACACGGCGTGCAGCGCGTTCCGCTTCGGCGGGTACGACGTGCTCGTGGAGAACACGGTGTGCCACGGTCCCGCGAAGTACCTGTTCCGCGGCTCGCTCACGCAGGAGGAGAAGGCGGCGGGCGCGATGGCGGGCGTCCACGAGCGGCGCAACATGCTCTCGCTCTTCACGTACTACGCCGACTTCTCCATCCAGGTGCGCCGCACGCCGGGGAACATCGTGTTCCGCAACGTGACGTGCCGCGACGTGGACCGTTTCCTCCACTACAACTATTCGGGGAACGAGACCTGGCAGCGCGGCATGCCGTTGAAGAGCATCCGGTTCGAGAAGGTGAAGGCGACGGGCATCAAGCTGCCGCTCTGTGCGTACGGCGACAAGGACGTGCCGTTCGACCTGTCGTTCAAGGACGTCTCCATCTCCTTCGCCGGTACGCCGCCGGAGTTCATCCGCGGCGCGCACGTGGAGAGGATCAAGGCCGAGAACCTGAAGGTGGAGGGCGTGAAGGAACCGTTCTTCCGCACATGGGGCGGCGAGCCGAAGATCGAGACGAAGAACCTGAAGGGCATCGCCCCGACGGTCACGCCGGCCACGGAGCCGGTCCGCGTCCGCCCGATTTAAATGCGAATGACTATGAAGAATCTAAACATCGTGTTTGTATCGCTTGCGTGCGCCGTCTTGTCGGCGGCGGAGCGCTACCCCATCCGCGTGAACCAGGCGGGATACCTGCCGAACGCGCCGAAGATCTGCGTCACGAAGAACCCGCCGAAACCGACGTTCCTCGTGCAGAAGGGCGATACGGACATCTGCTGGCACACGGTCTACGAGGGAAAGTGGGTCGATTCGCCGCAGGGCGGCGGAGAGAAGCTGGGAGACTTCTCGGTTATCACCGAGCCGGGCGACTACCGCATCCTCTGCGGCGAGTTGAAGGGGAACGAGAAGTTCCGCATGCCGGACTGGCGGGAGGACATGCAGTCCTACCACTTCCCGATCAGAGACGGCGTGTATGACGTCGCCGAGCGTATGTTCGTCACCTACATCACCTGGCAGAGATGCGGCTCCAGGAAGGGCTGGGCGGGCGTATGCCACCAGGACCCCGTGCCCGTGAAGGACGCAAGCGGCAAGACCGTCCGCCTGCTGGACGCGCGCGGCGGCTACCATCAAAGCTGCGACCTGAGGAACTGGCATGACGGCATCTCGATGAGCATGTACGCGCTCCTCCGCTACGCCGAGATGAAGAAGCCGCTCTGGGACGACGGGGAGATCGCCGCGGAGCTGCGGTGGGGGTGCGACTACTTCCTGAAGGTGGTCGCGCCGGAGGGGTACGCGTACGACGCGCAGTTCGCGCCGATCGGGTGGGGGCCGCGCAACTACTACATGGCGCCCGCGACGCTGGGGGCGCAGTGCAACATCGCGATGCTGCTCGCGCGGGCGTCGCGGTTCTTCAGGGAATCCGACAAGGCGTATGCCGTCCGTCTCCTGGTCGCCGCGCGGCGCGTGTGGCGCGAGATCGAAGAAAATCCGTTCTTCGAGAAGGCGCAGCCGGCTCCCGAGAAGGACCTCCCCGCCGGCGCGCAGCCGGCCGAACGCTGCTATTTCGACCAATACCGCACAAGCGTGGCGGGGATATCCGAACGCGCGGGGGCGGCCTTGGAGCTGTACCGCGCCACGGGCGAGGCGGCATTCGCGGAGAAGGCGAAGTCGCTTGCGGCCGAGCTCGTGTCGCATCTGGCCCGTACGGGCGAGAACGCGGGGTGGTACATGGAGAAGGACGGCAAGCGCGCGTTCCGCGACTGGAGCTACTGCTGGCGCATTTCCGGCAGTCGCGTGCCGCTCGAACTGTGGCGCGAGTTCAGTGAGGACGCCTGGAAGGACGCCGCGCTGTGCGTGGCCGACCGCATCGTGCGCGAATACCAGAAGAACGGCATGCGGCCCGGCACGCGTGGGTCGCCGACCGTATCCGCGGCGAACTCGCTCTATCTCTCGGAATGCGCGGCGCTTTTCGGACGCGACGACTTCCGCGTGTGGGCGCAGCGCGCCTTCGACTGGATCCTGGGCGTGAACCCCTACAACGCGAGCTACGTGGAGGGCGTGGGCCAGAACCAGTGGCAGCGGCCGGTGTTCGGCCAGTTCTTCCCCTCCACGCCGCAGCTTCCCGGCGCGGTCCTGCACGTGGACCATGGCGAATACGACATGCCGGCCGTGACCATGACGCTCTGGGCCGCCGCCGCGCTGAAATCTGGCACCTGCGGCGGCGCCGCTCCGGCGCAGGGCCAGGGTGTGTTATAATGTGGGCATGAGAACCTTCATGGAACAGAAGCGGTTGATGTCGCTCGACGCCCTGCGCGGCTTCGACATGCTTTTCATAATCGGTCTGCCTGCGGTCATCTGCGCCGTCTCGAACCTGCTTGGATGGGGGACGGACTGGTGGCTGCCCGTGCAGATGAAGCACGTGCCGTGGCACGGCTGGCATCTGATGGACGGCGTGTTCCCGGTGTTTCTCTTCGTGTCCGGCGTCTCGTGGCCGTTTTCTTACGCGAGCCGCATGGAGAGGGGAGCGTCGCGGGGCGGAATATGCCTGGGCGTCCTGCGGCGCGCCACGACGCTGTTCGCGCTGGGGCTTCTCTGCGAGGGTTTGACATATGTCGATCTCGGCTGGCAGGCGTTCCGGTTCGGGAGCGTCCTTGGTCGCATCGGCATCGCGTGGGGATGCGCGGCGTTGCTGTACGTGTTCTGCGCCCCGCGCGTGCGCCTTGCCGTGGCGGCCCTCATCCTTTCCGGATACTGGATCGTGCCGGGACTCTTTCCCGCGCCGGACGCGGCGGCGATCGCGTCCGCCCCGCCGGCCACCGGAGAGATCGGCCGATTGATCGAGGAATACGGAAGCGGGCCCTGGTCCCTGCCGGGCGCGCTCACCGGCTGGTTCGACCGAATGCTCCTCCCGGGGCGACTGCGCTTTGCCGGCATCCTCGACACGCAGGGCACGCTCTCGACGCTGCCGGCCGTGTGCCTGCCGCTCTTCGGGGGCTTCGCGGGCGAATTCGTGCGGCGCACGGACATCTCCGGCGGAGCGAAGGCGGCACGCATGATCTCCGTGGCGGGAGGGCTTGCCCTGCTGGGCTGGGCGATGGCCCACTGGTGCGGCTCATGGTCCGTGCCGTTCAACCGGTCGATATGGACGAGTTCGCACATCCTCTGGTCGGGCGGCTATGCGCTGGCGCTCTTCGCGGTGTTCTATTGGCTGGTGGACGTGAAGATGTGGCGGCGTTGGACGTTCTTCTTCCGTGTGATTGGGATGAACGCGATCGCTGTCTGGATGGCGACGCGGCTGTATGGCGTAGGACACCATCATGGGTTCAATCCGCTTAGGGGGGCGGCGGACTGGCTGTTCGGCGGACTGGCGGCGGTGTGCGGCCCGCAGTGGGGGGCGCTCGTCTCGGCACTCGGATACGTGGCCGTGTGCTGGGGGGCACTCTATTTCCTCTACAGGAAAAATATCTTCTTCAGGGCTTGACGGCGGTGCATCCGCGATTTTGCGCTTGCGCGTAGACTTGTTAAGGAGACAGGGTGAAAAGATGCGAATAGATCTATTCTTGGCAGCGGCGGCCACCGCTTGCGCGGTACTGGGTGCCGACCCCGTGGGGTTCCGCGAGCAGTGCGGAAAGCGACTGTGGGTGACGTACAGGAGCTTCAACAAGGAGCTGGAGCGCACGGGCCAGTTCGGCGCGATGGGCATCACGAACAGGTGCTTCTTCGCGGCGAACACGATCAACAGCGGCGGCGCGCCATACTGCGAATACCCGCTCATCTGGAAGGGGTTCAAGCAATACGACTGGTCGGCGCTTGACGCGCAGGCGGACGATCTCGTGAAGGCGAGCCCGAACGCGCGCTTCATGGTGATGATCGACCTCAACACGCCGTACTGGGCCACGCACAAGTTCTGGCTCGACTCCTTCACCGATATCACGCACGCCGCCTGCGATCCCACGTGGCGCGCGCGCACGAAGGAGTGGATGCTCGATTTCATTGCCTACGCGGAGAAACGGTGGAGCGACCGAATCGGCTGCTACATCCTCTCCGGCGGCGGCACGAGCGAGTGGTACGAGTACGACCGGGGGCGGACGAGCCGCGCCAAGGACCGCGCCTGGGTCGCCTGGTGCAGGAAGCGCGGACTCGACTTCGGCGAGAGCGTGCCGGCGCAGCCGTCCCTCGCGAAGGCCGCGTTCGAGAACCTCGTCTACGACCCCGCCACCGAGGCGGACAAGATCGCCTACTGGCAGTTCCACAACTCGCTTCCCGCCGATGCGCTTCTCGAATTCGCGGCGGCGGCGCGCAAGGCGGTTCCGAAGTCCAAGGAGATCGGCGCGTTCTTCGGCTACTTCCTCGTGAGCGACTTCAAGCACACGTCCTTCGGGCACCTCGACTACGAACGCGTGTACGCTTCGCCCGACATCGACTTCTTCATCGCCCCCGGCAACTATTCGGACCGGCCCATCGGCGGCGGATCGGGCAGCCAGCTCGTGCACGGCACGGCGCTGCGCAACGGCAAGCGTTTTCTGCACGAGATCGACTTCGGGCCGCACGACCAGAAGCGCTGGGGCAAGGGGCAGTGGAAGACACTTGGCGACGACCTCGCGGGCAACACGCGCGAGGCGGCGTTCGCGATGGCGAACAACGCGAACTACTGGTGGTTCGACATGTGGGGCGGATTCTACCGCGACCCGAGGGTGCGCGAACGCATTGCCGTGCTCAAGAAGGCGCAGGACCGCTTGACGCCCGCTCCGTCGGCGGCCGAGATTCTTCTCGTCTGCGACCCCCAGTCGATGTACCACGTGAACGAGAAGTGTCCGCTGGAGCGCGCGTTCGGGCAGCACCTCCGCAACCAGCTCTCGAAGATCGGCGCGCCGCACGACGTCTATTCGTTCAACGACCTGCCCGTGTTGGACCTCAACCGCTACAAGCTTGTGTGCCTCAACTCCACGCTGCTCATCACGCCTGAGCGCGCGAAGTTCCTCCGCGAGAAGGTCTGCGCGGGCGGGCGCACGGTGCTGTGGTGTTACGCGCCGGGCGTGACGGACGGCAAGACGCTCGACGCGGCGCGCGTGAAGACGTGGGCGGGCGTCGAGTTCAAGACACCGGGGATTAGCGTTACGCCGATGTCGGGCTGGACGAGCGTTTACAGCTACGACTACAAGCTGTTCAACCCGTGGGAGCTGACGCAGATTGCGTCGCGCGCGGGCGTGCATTTCTATGTGAAGGCGAACAAGTGGAACGACGAGTACATGCCCGTCTTCGCAAACGAGCGGTTCGTCGCGGTCCATTCCGTGAAGGGCGGGGAGAAGACGATCCGCCTGCCGCACAAGGTTTCCTGCATCACGGACCTGCTGACGGGTGAGGTGGTCGCCCGCGACGCGGACACCTTCACCACGTCCTTTGCTGCCCCCGACACGCGCCTCTTCGGCCTGTCGTTCGCACGCGCCGAAGAATAGTTCAGAATGCCCCCCTTGACTCAAAGGCAATAGAAAATGAAAAGAACG
>JAFRNO010000412.1 GCA_017430155.1 Kiritimatiellia bacterium
CAAGTCGAGGATCCGGGCCGGCGCATGGAGTATTTTCACCGCGTCTTCGAGACCGCAGTCTCTTTCACCGTTGATCCGACGGATCCCGGCACTCGCACGGATCAGATGTTCGTATTTTCCGTACTTTCTGAGACGGTGGCTAATTGTGCATACGCGCGCGATGACCAGGACAATTTTTGGGAAACCCATCTCCGCCGCCTGAGGAGAATTCAGGAAGAGATGCGAAGGGTGGAGGAATTTTTCAAAGGAACGGGAGGACAGGAAATTTTCAGGGGAACTCGTGACGACTGGAAGGATTACCGCGATTTTGTGAGAGGCGAGTACGCCCGCGCAGCTCGAAGCCTGTCAGGGCAATTTGGAACGATCCAGACGGCGGATTTCCTCACATACGAGAGATGGTTGTCGATACGGTCGCAGCTCGAGGAAATACTCGGTCATAAAGTCGAGGTATGGGATTGCGTCCTCAAGAAGTGGCAGGAGCAACAGGAAAGAAAGAAATGAAATCGCGCATGATGAAAGCCGCGTGCACACATCGGTTCTTGGCGTTCGCCGTATTCGGCGTGGTCAAGGTTCTTGCGGCGGCGCTCGCCGTGCCGTCGCTTCCCGCGACGGAATACGACGACTGCGAGGTCGTCACCAACTGCGTGTTCGACGCCTCGCGGCACGACGCGCGCATCTTCTCCATCCGTATGGAGATCGACGCCGTACCGTCAAACGGCATCGAGGTCGTGTTCGGGCGCGATGCGGATAACGACGGAATCCTTTCGCGGACGGAAGAGGCGCTGGTCGTCGGGTACGACTGCGGGGAATGGAAGGTGGTGGATTGTGCGACGGAGGACGAAACAACCTGTACCGGCCCGTTCGGTCGGGTCGTGTTTGACTGGAAACTGCGCCTCGGCAGCGACAGGGTGCCGCGTTCGCTGGCGGCGACCGTGAACGGGCAACCGGCGTTTGCGCAGTTCGGATCCTCGCCGTCCTCGTTCCTCTTCAACCCGGCGTGGAATGCCGCGAAGGTCGTGCGGCGGGGACCGGACGATCCGCATCCGAACATCCTCTGCTCCGTTGACAATGACCCGCTCTTTCTGTATTTCAGGTGAAAGGAACGATTGCCATGACGATTGAACTGCACAAGGTTAGGGTCCGCGAATTGGTGGAGGGATATGTGGACGACGCCGAGACGGGCGTGCGCGGCTACGGTGGACGGTTGAATATCCGGCCGCCTTACCAGCGCGAGTTCGTGTACAAGGAGAAGGAACGCAACGCCGTCATCTCCACGGTCATGCGCGGCTTCCCGCTGAACGTCATGTACTGGGTGAAGAAGGAGGATGGCACGTTCGAGGTGATGGACGGCCAGCAGCGCACGATCTCGCTCTGCCAATATGCGGCGGGTGATTTTGCATGGGGCGAGCTGGACTTGGGCGCCAAGTATTTCCATCGGCAGCTGCCGGACGTGCAGCAGAGGTTCCTCGACTACGAGTTGATGGTGTACTTCTGCGAGGGCACGCCGTCGGAGAAGATAGACTGGTTCAAGGTGATCAACATTGCGGGTCTGAAACTGACGGCACAGGAGATGCGCAACGCCGTCTATTCCGGCCCGTGGGTGAGCGACGCGAAGCGGTACTTCAGTAAGCCCGGCTGCGTGGCGCAGAAGATCGGTTCGCCGTACCTGAATGGGAGCGCGGATCGCCAGGAGTACCTGGAGACCGCGATTGAGTGGATGGTCAACTCGTCGAAGGACAAGGCCATCGAGGACTACATGGCCATCCATCAGGGCGACGGCGAGGCGACGGAACTGTGGCTCCACTTCCAGAAAGTGATCAACTGGGTACAGACGCTGTTTCCCAAGTGTCGCAAGGAGATGAAGGGGTTGGAATGGGGAAGGCTCTACAAGGAGTTCGCAGGGAAATCGTACAATCCCAAAGAACTGGAGCGTGAGGTTTCTGTGCTGATGGCAGACAAGGAGGTCCAGAAGCGGAGCGGCATCTACGAGTTTCTGCTTTCGGGGCGGACGCGCGGCGAGAAACTGAACCTCCGCACATTTGACGAAGACGACAAGCGTGCGGCCTACGAACTGCAGAAGGGCGTCTGTCCGGTTTGCCACGGACATTTTGATTACGGGGAGATGGAGGGCGATCACATCGTGCCGTGGTCGAAAGGCGGCAAGACCATGCCGGAGAACCTTCAGATGCTCTGCCGACGGTGCAACGCCCTCAAAAGCGACAAGTTTTAATATCGGCTTGCGCATTTTCGCGGCCATTGCGCTTCATGCACGTGTTTGGTATACTTTCCGCCATGAAGATTGTCAACAAAGGTTCCAACGGCTTCGGTGAGATTCGATGATGAGACTACGTCTATGTGGACAGGCCTCTCCTTCAACGGCAAGACGCGCCAGTTCAAGGGCGGCCGCGCAGAGTACATGAAGTTATGATTTCACATTGACTACACTCCGAGATCACTCCTGGACGGAGAGAAAGAGGACCATATGAAGAATGTGCAGATTGCGTTCGCCGGTGTCTTGGCGATGACGTTCGCGGCCTCCGGCGAGATATCCATCCGCTCAGATTATCCGGGCGGGAACGTGAAGGTTTGTGGAATCGACGAGGCGGCGGGCGTCGTCACGCTCGCCCCGGACCTCCGCGACACGAAGACCAAGTGGTTCCACTTCGACTTCACGCTCACCGGCGCGGCTGGGCGGACACTTCGTTTCCGGTTCCCGCAGGACAGGTTCGACTATCTTTCCTCCCTTGGACCTGCAATCAGCAAGGATGGCGGAAAGACGTGGAGGTGGCTCAACGCCGACGGTACGCGCCACGAGCCAAACAACGCATTTGACTATACGTTTGGTCCGGATGAAAACGAAACCCGGTTCGCCGTCTCCATTCCCTACAGCCAAAAGAACTGGGATGCATATTCCGCGAAATGGCGTGGCGTGCCTGGCGTGAAGTTCGATGTCCTCTGCAAGTCGCAGAGCGGCCGGCGCGACACGGAACTCCTGCGCCTCCCCTGCCGCAGAGATGGCGCCAGATGGCTCTTCGCCTTCACCGCGCGCCACCACGCCTGCGAGACGACCGCGAACCCAGTCATGGAGGGAATCGTCGACGAGATACTTTCAGGCTCGCCTGATGGCGAATGGATCCGCGATAACGCGGACTGCGTGTTCGTACCTTTTATGGACAAGGACGGCGTGGAGGACGGCGACCAGGGTAAGAACCGCCATCCACACGACCATAACCGCGACTACTTGTCCGGAATCTACAATTCCGTCCGCGCAGTCAAGGAACTCCTCGTGCGGGAGTCAAACGGTCGGCAGATCGTGTTCGTCGACCTCCATTCGCCGCACGTGCGCAGCCACGCGAGAAGCCCCGAACAGGATTGCGCGTTCACTTTCGAGTCGTCGAGTCCTGTCCATAACATCCGGATCGGCAAGTTCCGAAGGAACTGGGCTGAAACCTCGAAGGGCGGCGCGCTCGTCTACGACGGCACGCACGACATCCCCGCGAACAAGGGCCATGCCGTGACTCTGAAGAAGGCGCGCAAGGCAGGGTTGATGAACTCGCGACATTGGGTGGAATCCCTTCCGAACTGCTATCTGGCGACATGCTGCGAATTCGGCTACTCGCTTTGCGGCGGCGTATTTTCGCAGGACGGCGGCCGCGAACTCGGCCGCAACATGCTGAAAGCGCTCGTACGCACGGCACGGTCCGCCGAGAAACCATAAGCCCCATGGCAAAATTTTTGTGACAAAACTTTTGCCATGGCGGATGGGGCGTGGTATAATACACGCATGAAACTGAAAAATCCTTTCCTAACGGCGGGATACGCCGGGGCGGACTATTTCTGTGACCGTGTCGATGAGACGAAGAAACTGATTGCGGCCATTGAGAATGACCGCAATGTCACTCTTATCGCTCCTCGCCGGTATGGGAAGACCGGGTTGATCAGCAACGTGTTCGCACGGCTCCCGTCCGAATATGTGGGGGTTTACCTCGACATCTATTCCATAAAGGACCTCGCTGGATTCACAAAGGCGCTGGCGAACGTCGTGTTTGGCACACTTGACAGCAAAGTGGAGCGGGCGATGTCCGTGCTGGCAAAGTTCTTCAAGAACTGCCGGCCATCCGCGACTCCGCAGGGCGACGGTACTGTGAAATTTTCCTTTGACATCACCTCTGACAACGCCGAGGCGTCGTTGAAGGACGTCTTTGAATATCTCAAGGCGCGCGAACGGCGTGCCGTGATCGCCATCGACGAGTTCCAGCAGGTGCGGGAGTTCCCTGAAAAGGGCGTGGAGGCGTTGCTGCGGAGCTACATCCAGTTCGTCCCATGGGTCAGGTTTATTTTCGCAGGCTCTCGACGCCATTTGATGTCCGAGATGTTTGTGATGCCGCAGGGGGCGTTCTACCAGTCGACGCAGATCATGAACCTTGACGTGATCCCCTGCGACAGCTATCTGTCATTCTCGCAGGCGTTCTTCATGTCGGAGGGGTGGACCGTTGACGCCGAGGTGTTCAGGCGCCTTTACAGGCGATTTGACGGCGTCACGTGGTATTTGCAGGCGGTGCTGAACAAGGTTTGGGAGACGCGGACCTCGCTCCTTGACGATGCGCAGGTCGACCGCGCAGTCGTTGAGTTGTACGAAGAGCGCGCGCTCATCTACCATGATCTTCTCCTTGCCCAGAACGAGGCTTCCCAGGAACTCGTCGTGGCCGTCGCCCGCAACGGTGTCGTGTCCGAGCCGACTTCGGCAGATTTCCTGTCGGCGAACAGTTTGAGGGGCGCATCGACGGTGAGGGCCGCGCTCAAGGATCTCGTCGGCAAGGATTTGATTTACAAGACGGATGCTGGCTGGATCGTGTATGACCGCCTATTTGCGGAATACCTGCGTCGTGATCTTTAAAGCAAGGAGGAGTTATGCGTAGGCTCAAAATCGTAACCATCGCACTCGCCCTAACTGGAGGGGCATTCGCCATGTCTTGGTTTGGTTCAGGAGAGGTGTCGTGGGACGACTACAACGCCGCCATGCGCAAGGGGCGGCCGCGCACGGCCACGAACGTCCTTGAGAAGATCGAGCGCAAGGCCGTGGCAGAGCGGAACTGGCCGAGCGCCGCGCGCGCCGTCATCACGCGCGCAAACGTGGAGAAGGGCATCCGCGACGAGGCGGCGAAGGACTGGCTGCCGGCCTTCGCGGCGCGCATCGACGCCGCGCCCGCCGAGCTGCAGGGCGTGCTCCAGCTCCACCTCGCGCACGTCTACCGCGACGAGTCGCGTCCGTGGCGCTGGGGCGGGGCGCGGCCCACGAAGCTCTCGGACGCGGCCGCCACGAACCAGCCGCCGTGGGCGCCGGAGCGCCTGAACGAGACGCTTGAGAAGCAGTTCGCGAAGGTGCTCGCGCACGCGGACGAGCTGAAGACGTACCGCGTGCAGGACTGGGACGATCTCCTCTCGTACGGCACGCTGCCGGACGCCTACCGTCCCACGCTCTTCGACATGGTCGTGCACGACATCGTGGATTTCTACGGCGAGACGATTCCCGACAAAGCGCTGGAGAAGGGGCTCGCACTGCTCGACAGTCTCATCGCGTTCCACCGCAACGACGCCACGAAGGACGCCCTGGCGGACGCGGAGCTCGCGCGCCTGCGCTACGAGCATTCCTTCGCCAAGCTCCCGGCCAAGGAACGCGACGCGCGTTATGCCGCCGCGCTCGACGCATTTATCGCCCGCTATCTTGACGTGACGGATGTCTCCGCGCTCGCCGTCCACGCCCGCGCCGAGCTGCTGAGGCATTCCGGCGACCTTGTGGGCGCGCACGCGAAGGCGGCGACCGGCGCCGCGCGCTGGCCGGAGAGCGTGGGCGGAAGACTCTGCACGAGCCTGGTGATATCCCTTGAGCGTCCCGATTTCACCGTCACGACCGAATCGACCTGGAACGCGCCGTGGCCGGACCTCGCCGTCAGCTCCAAGAACATGACGAACCTCTTCTTCCGCATCGTGCCCGTCACGTTCGAGGATATCTGCGACAGCAGCGTGTGGGACAACGGGTACTACCGCGCGTCGGACATGCTGAAGCGGCACGCGAAGGACGCCTCCGCCCGCACCTGGCAGGTCTCCCTGGAGGATCCCCGCGACTACAAGATGCACGAGACGAAGCTCCCCGTGCCGTCGGACCTCGCTCCC
>JAFRNO010000413.1 GCA_017430155.1 Kiritimatiellia bacterium
GTCGTCGCGTCCGGCGGCGGCGTCCGCCTCCAGCTTCTCGTGGCAGTGGAGCGTGATGTTGTGCATGTTCCGCATGATGGCCTCGGGCTGCGTGAACACGGCGCGGTTCACCTTCTGGAGGACCACCTGGGTCTCGGTGAACGTGTTGCGGAACACGGCGAGGAACGTGTCGTTGATGTTGCCGTTGCCGAACGGCACGATCGTGACGAGGCGTCCCTTGACGTTGAACTTGTTGACGAGCAGTGCGAGTTCCATGGCGCGTCCTAGCGGAGGGGTTTGAGGTACATGAGGCAGTGGGAGATGGTCCAGGCCCATTCGGCGGGCATGCGCTTGAGCTCGTGGCCCGCGCCCCAGGTGTCCGTGTAGAGTATTTCCTTTTTCTTGTCGTTGTAGCCGATGATGAGGCGCATGTGCCCGCCGTTCGCCTGGGGAATCTCCGGCTCGGGGTAGGTGCCCAGCGTCACGCCCCAGAAAAGCGGGATGCCCTTGTTCACCTGGTCGTGCACGTCCTTGAGGAACTTCGTGAACTTGGAACGCTGCGAGCCCTCCGTCTTCATGTACTTGAGCACCTCGGGGTCCATCGCCGCGTCCGCCGCCGCGGGGTTGTAGTAGGTCGTCGAGCCGCTGTGCGTGATGTACACGTCGTCCGGGATCTCCTTCTTCTTCATCTTCTTGGCGGCCTTGTTGTAGCTGGCGACTTCCTTGACGATGCTCTCAATGCGCTCGTTGACAGGTTTCTCGAAGTCGCCGTACGAGACGACGGTGGCGAGCTTGTAGCGTTTGCCCACGGCCGTCACGGAGTCCTTCATGCCCTTCGTGGAGGTGCCGCCTTCGGCGGACGTCCCCGCCGCCTGGCCGATCTCGTGTTCGTCCACCTCCACGCCGTAGTAGCGCAGCACGCGCTCCGAGGCGGCGGCCGCGCAGTAGCCCTTCTGCCCTTGGTCGACCATCGGCACGTTGTCGATGAACACGTCGCCGCGCGGGTCACGGACCACGTTGTCCACGATCTTCTTCGCGCCCTTCGCCGCGTTCGCGCCGCCCGCAGACGACTTCTTCCTGCCTTCCGCGAGACGCGCCGGGCCGTCCACCGCCAGGCGCACGAAGCCGGCCTGGAACGTGCTTTTCTTCCGTCCCTCCTGGCTGTAGTTCCAGGTAAGCGTCGCCTCGGTGGGGATGTCCGTGCGCGGCCACGTCTGCGACTTCTGCACCACGGGCGCCTTCGTGCGCTCCGTCTTCATCTCGGGATTCTTCGCCCCCTCCGCCGTCAGCTTGGCGCGCACGTCGCGCATGAGCTGCACGAACCCGTCGTAGGATATCTTCTTCTCGCGGCGCACGAGCCGGTAGCGGTGGCTGTCCACGTTCTCCCGCACCTCCGTGCCGGCCGGCGAGAACAGCACGAGCTCCACGCGCGTGACGCCGCTCGAGTCCTCCGTGAACGCGACCTTGCTCTCGAACACGGGGATGCCGTGGTACGTGACGGCGCCGTCGAGGCGCGTGTCGGCGCTCTCGCGGCTGCCGGACGTGAACTTGAATCCCTGCTTCTCGTGCCGCTTCACAAACAGCACGGGATCGGACTTCCAGAAGCCCTCCGTCTCCATCTCCGCGCCGATGTCATACGCATCTCCCGCGACTGCCGAAAGGCACGCGCACGCGACGAACAGCGTCCCGATTCCCATCTTCATCTTCTCTTTCTCCTTTTGGTTTGTTCCGTCTTGGCCTGTTTAGTCGGCTCGCCCTTTTCCGATTTCCTTCCCCGAGACGGGCGATCGCCTTTCCCCGCACGCTCCGCGACGGGCACGAAGTCGATCTGCCGGCGGTCGAAGTCGACCTTCTCCACGCGCACCTTGAGCTTGCCGCCCACGGCCCACGTCCTGCCGCCGCCCGCGAGCGTCTCGTGGAACTCGTCGAAGCGCACGAAGTCGTCGGCGATCTTCGAGATGTGCACCATGCCGCCGACGGCGAGGGCGGGCAGGTCCACGAAGAGCCCGTAGCGCGTGCACTTGCCGATCACGGCGTCGAACACGCTACGGCGCGTGCGGAGGTCCTCCTCGAGGTAGCGGTACTTCTTGATCTCGTCGAGGGCGCGCTCCGCCTCGTCCGCCACCTGTTCGCGCTCGCTCGCGTTCTGCGCGGCGCGCTTGAGCCAGCCGAAGTCAAGGCGTCCGCCGCCGCCGGAGATCCACGAGGCGAGCTGGCGGTGCAGCACGAGGTCGGGGTAGCGTCGGATGGGCGAGGTGAAGTGCGCGTAGAATTTCTTCGCGAGGCCGAAGTGGCCGATCTGCTCGGCGCTGTAGAGCGCACGCTTCATGGAGCGCAGCACCATCACGCTGAGCGTGCCCTCGAGCGGTGAGCCCTTGATTTTCTCGAGGAAACGCGCGAGGTTCTTCTGCTGCGAAAGGTCGCCGCAGGAGATGCCGAGTTTCGCGAGGCTGGCGCGCAGGTCCTCGAGCTTCTCGGGGTCCGGCGGCTCGTGGAGGCGCGCAAGGATCTTCACGCCGCGCGTCCACAGCTCCTTCGCAACGGCCTCGTTCGCCGCGACCATGCACTCCTCGACGAGCTGGTGCGACTCGTCGTAGGGACGCACCTCGATGCCCGTCATCATCCCCCTCTCGTCGATGAGGATCTGCGCCTCCGGCACGTCCATGTCGAGCGCGCCCGCGGCGAAGCGGTTGCGCCGCAGCTGCTGCGCGAGTTCGTGGATGGAGAGAATCGTCTTGCGTACGGTAGGCTGCGGTCGCGGGGCGACCGCCCTACCAGCTGGCGAGGCAGCCCGACCGGCGATGACCTCCATTACCTGCTCGTAGGTGAAGCGGGCCTTCGAGCGGATCACGGACTTCGCGAAGCGCCGCGCCACGCAGTTGCCCTTCGCGTCGAAGGTAAGGAACGCGCTGAACGCGAGGCGGTCCTGTCCCGGCACGAGCGAGCAGACGCCGTTCGAGAGCTGTTCGGGCAGCATCGGCACCACCTTGTCCACGAGGTAGACGCTCGTCGAGCGGCGGTACGCCTCCTTGTCGAGCGCGGAGCCGGGCGTGACGAAGTGGGAGACGTCGGCGATGTGCACGCCGAGCACGCGGTTGCCCTGTTTGTCCGTCTCCAGCGAAAGGGCGTCGTCGAAGTCGCGCGCGCTCGCGGGATCGCAGGTGAAGATGAACTTGCGCCGCAGGTCGAGGCGCGGGCCGGGTTCGGCGAGGCGGGCGCTCACGCGCTCGGCGGCGTCCAGGACGCCGCGCGGGAAGGACTCGGGCAGGTCGTACTGCGTCATCACGGCGCGCGTGTCGAGCGCCGGGTCGTCCTTCGGGCCGATGACGTCCGTGATCTCGCCCTCGGGGGCGAGGTGGACGTTCTCCCAGCGCACGAACGGCATCACCA
>JAFRNO010000414.1 GCA_017430155.1 Kiritimatiellia bacterium
GCCGGGCGTGCAGATCTCCGCCGCCGTGTTCCGCAATCCGGCGACCGACGCCGACACGGTGGGGCAGGACTGGTCGCGCTGGTGCCGCGAGGGCTGGCTTGACTTCGTCTGCCCGATGGACTACGTCGATTCCGCCGCCATGTTCAAGAGCCAGGCGCGCGTGCAGCAGCAGGCGGCCGGCAAGGCGAAGCTCTATCCCGGCATCGGCCTCTCCTGCTGGACGAACGACGGCGAGGACGCCGTGCGCCTCGCGAAGCAGATCCAGGCCGTGCGTGACCTCGGTCTCGGCGGCTTCACCGTGTTCAACTTCGACCGCCGCGCGGAAGCGGTTCTGCCGCTCATGCGCCTCGGCGTCACGAAGGAGGACTGAATGAGCAACGAAAAGAAAGTGAATCGCGGCGCGAGCCGCAGGGAGTTTCTCGGCGGAATCGCCGCGGCGGCGGCCGCGGGCGGATGCCGATCTTTGTTTGCGACGGAGCCGTTCTACGGCCCCACCATCCGCGACCGGCTCTGGATGTGGGGACACCACGCCCAGATGTGCCACAAGTCCGGGTTCAAGGACGGCCGCAAGTGGGAGGGGCCTACCGTGGAGCAGGCCGAGGGATGCCGGCTGATGGGCATTCCCAACGACTGCTTCATCCGCTGGGGCAACATGCCCGTCCATCCGTGGGGAGACTACATAGAGCAGTTCCGCCAAGTCAAGCGCTTCACCTTCGGCATTACCGACGGCGGCAACGGCAGCGTGTGGGACAAGCTGGACTGGGCGATCAACGAGATCAAGCCCGCGTTCCCCAACTTCACGGGCGGATTCCTCGACGACTTCTTCTCGGTGAAGGCGCTCACGCAGACCGAGGACGCCGTGGCGAAGATCGCCGACCGTCTGCACGAGAACGGCCTGCGTCTGTCGATCGTCGTCTATTCCGACCAGGACGGCATCAAGCCCGCGTTCAAGCCCTACCTTGACATGTGCGACGAGACGAGCTTCTGGTGCTGGCACTCCAAGAACCTCGGCAAGCACGAGGAGGCCGTCCGGCGGATGCGCGACTTCATCGGTCCGGAAAAGAGTCTCCTGATGGGCGTTTACATGTGGGACTACACGCTCGGACAGCCCGTTCCGGCCGACCGCATGGAGATGCAGCTCGAGTTCGCGCACCGGCTCCTCCGCGAGAAGGTTGTTACCGGCCTCATCTTCCACCCCACCTACTCGGCCGCGCTGGACGATCCGTCGGTGAACCTTGCCAAGCAGTGGATCCGCGCGCACGGCGAGGACATCTGGGGCGTGTGAGGCGCACGAACCGCAAAACTATGGTATACTTTTCGCAACCCGACTCCAGACGTGCGAAAAAAGGTCAGACCTGTTTTCGCGCAGATGGCGAGTCGGGTTGAAATGGCGTTAAACGGAAAAGGAGTAGCTGAATGGAAATGAAGAGGTTTGCCGCGCTTGGCGCGGCGGTCCTGCTCGCGGGCGCGGCGGCCGCGGCGACGGCAACGGCGACGGTCACTTCGCCCAACGGGCAGATTGCGGTGACGGTGTCGACCGAGAAGGGCCTTACGTGGGAGGTGATGCGCAAGGGCAAGTCCGTGCTCCTGCCGTCCGACCTCGGCCTTTCTTTCCGCGGGAAACGTCCGTTCGGCGCCTTTGAGGTGGTCAAGGCCGAGGAGCGCGCCTTTGACGTGACGTGGACGAACCGCCTCTACAAGAAGGCGCTCGTGCGCGACTGCGCGAAGGAGCTCTCGCTGCGTCTGCGCGAGAAGGACGCGCCGAAGCGCCTTCTCGACGTGGTCGTGCGCGCGTACGACGGCGGCGTCGCGCTCCGCTACGGCATCCCCGCGCAGCCCGGCTTCGAGCTGTTCACGCTCACGAAGGACTGCACGACGTGGCGTTTCGCGGGCGACCCGCTCGCGTGGCTCACCGTCTACGAGGACTACCGGAATTCGCAGGAGCGTCCGTTCCTGCGCCGCTCGCTCCGCAGCGCGATCGGCGAGAAGACGCTTGTGGGCATGCCGGCCGTCGTGGAGCTGGACGGCCAGATGGCCGCGCTCTGCGAGGCCGACCTCACGGACTGGGCGGGCTGCTTCTTCCGCGTTCCCGCCGCGCAGCGCGCCGACGCGACGCTCGTGGAGGCGGCCCTCTCGCCGATCCCCGAAACCGAGGGCGACCTCGTGATCGCCCGCGCGCCGCATCTCACGCCGTGGCGCGTGATCGTTCTCGGCGACAACGAGCTTGAGCTCCTCGCGAACAACGACATCATCCTCAACCTCAACCCGCCGCCGGAAGGGGGAGACGCCGCGTTCAGCTGGGTGAAGCCCGGCGCGACGAGCTGGGACTGGTGGGCGGAGTCGAACAACTCGCTCTCCACCGACCTCACGATCGAGCTGATCGACTTCGCCGCCGAGATGGGCTGGCCCTACCACACGATCGACGGCGGCTGGTACGGCTACGCGCGGCGCCCGAACCACGGCCCCGGCATCGAGATCTTCCCGCGCAAAGACTTCGACCTCGACCGCATCCTCCAGCACGCGAAGGAGAAGGGCCAGGGCATCTGGGTGTGGTGCTACTGGAGCGCGCTGGAGGAGAACGGCGTCGACAAGGTGTTCGCCGACTTCCAGCGGCGCGGCATCAAGGGCGTGAAGATCGACTTCATGGACCGCCAGGACCAGTGGATGGTGCGCTGGTACGAGAAGGTCGTGCGCAGCGCGGCGAAGCACAGGCTGATGATCAACTTCCACGGCGCGTTCAAGCCCACGGGCATGAACCGCACCTGGCCGAACCAGATCACGCGCGAGGGCATCCTCGGCAACGAGATGACGAAGTTCTCGTACAATGTCTCCGCGATCCACACGGCGACGCTGCCGTTCACGCGCTTCCTGCTCGGCCCGGCCGACTTCACGCCCGGCTCGTTCGGCAACGTCCATTCGGCGGATTTCGTCCCGCAGGGACGCAAGGGCCACCGCTACGGCGACGAAAGCGACCGCCGCCAGATCCTCGCCGAGGAGATCGGCACGCGCGCGCACGCGCTCGCCCTCTGCGTGGCGTACGACTCGCCGCTCATGACGCTCTGCGACTGGCCGCGGCGCTACCGCGGCGCGCCCGGCGTCGAGGCCCTGCGCGCGCTGCCCACGGTGTGGTGCAACACGCTGCCGCTCGCCGGCAAGGTCGGCCGCTACTACAGCGTCGTGCGCGAAACGTACGACGGCCGCCTCTATCTCGCGGTGTTCGGCGTGCGCGGCGCCACGTTCGAGCTGCCGCTCTCCTTCCTGCCCGAGGGCACCTCCTGGAAGGCCACGTTCTACACGGACGGCCCCAACGCCGCGCAGGACGCGTGCGACCTCTCCGTCACCACGCGCACCGTCACGCGCGAGAGCAAGGTCACGCTCACCGTCGTCCCTGAGGGCGGCGCCGTGGTGATCTTCACTCCCTCAATCAAATAGGACTTGCGGTATGGAAAAGACATTTGATGTGTCCGCGCGGCTCGGCCGGCGGGACTGGCTGAAGGGATGCGCCGCGGGCGCGCTGTGTCTCGGCGGCGGCTCGGCGTTCGCGCAGCGGAACCCGGGAGATTACTCGGTGGTGTTGCTCGGCGACACGCACTACGACGCGCATCCCGCCACCACCTACCACTCGCACTACGACAACGACCGCAAGGCAGAATGGCTGTGGCGCGTGCAGCGCGCCGAGTTCATGCGCAACGGCGACATGTGGGCAGAGCGGTGTCCGCGCCTTCTGAAGGCCTCCGCAGCCTGCCTGCCCGGCGACGCCCGCTTCGTGCTGCAGCTCGGCGACCTCGTGCAGGGCGACTGCGACGACCAGCCCACGCACAAGCGGATGCTCGACGATGCGATGCAGCTCATGAAGCGCGCCTATTCGGGCAACCTGCCGTTCGTGGTGGTGGAGGGCAACCACGACATCCGCGGCGACGGCGCGCGCGCGGCCTACCACGAGTGGTCGAACGCCACGATGGGACGCGAGCTCAACCAGACCGTCGCGTCCACCACGTTCTCCTTCCGACAGGGACCCGACGCCTGGGTGGTGGCGGACTTCAACTGCCCTGACCCCGCACTCATCAACCGCCTCGTGGACGAGACGGAAGGCGCGCGACATCTATTTCTCGTCTCGCACGGTCCGCTCCTCTTCTCCGACACGGGCTCCTTCCGCTGGAGCCTCCTCGGCGCGGCGAAGTACGACGAGGCGCGCCGCGCGCTCATCGCGAAGCTCATGCGCCGCCGCGCGATCGTCCTCGCCGGCCATACGCACATGATCGACTTCAAGCGCGTCAAATCCTCTGAAGGCGAGCTCACGCAGTTCATCACGAGCGCCGTGTGGACGAACGAGGAGATGGCGTTCGCGAAACCGCGCTACACTGACCCGAAGGGTTTTGGTTTGTTGAACGGGCCGAAACTCACGGACGCGAAGGCGCGCGCGGACTTCCGCGTCTGTCTCGGCGAGGTGGCGAAGGACCTCGTGGAATACTGGTTCGCCTACGCGGCGGGGCATGCCACGCTCGCCGTCTCGGACCGTTCGGTGACGGCGTCCTTCTACCCCGGCGACGCGCGAACGCCCAGCCAGAAGTTTGAACTTGCAAGCGGAAAGGCATGAGATGAAGCGGTCGGTCCTTCTCCTTGCGTTGTTCGCAGTGGCGGCGCACGGCGCTCCTGTGGGCACAAACGAGGTCACGATCTCCTCTCCGTCCGGCGGCGTGGCGCGCATCAACCTGTTCGGCGCCGTCGTGACGAGCTGGCTGCCCGCGGGCGGTACGGAGGTGTTCGCGATGGCGAGGCCCTACGCTGCGTGTGCGCGCGGTGAGCAAATCCACGGCGGGCTCCCGATGTGCTGGCCGTGGTTCGTCTTCGAGGGCCCCGAGAAGTGCCGCATCCACGGTCTCACGCGCTACTTCGACTGGAAGGTGAAGGCACGCAGCGCCGACGCGCTCACGCTGGAGTTGGACGACTCGCCTGCCACCCGCGCGCATTGGCCGCACGCCTTCCATCTGGAGCTTTCCTACTCCTTCGCGGGAAGCGCGCTGCGCGCGGAGTTCCGCGCCACGAACACGGGCGCCGAATCTTACGCCTGCACCGAGGGCTTCCATCCGTATTTCCGGGTGGGCGAGCTCGACGCCTGTACCGTGACCGGCTCGGACGGCACGAAGTATTTCTGGAAGGGCGAGATCGAGAAGGGCGACCAGCGCCTCTGGAAGGGGGATTTCCCCTGCCGCCTGCTCGGTCTTGGAAAACCGGGATACGTGTTCGAGGAGGGACCGCGCCGCCATCTGCTGA
>JAFRNO010000415.1 GCA_017430155.1 Kiritimatiellia bacterium
GCAGGAAGCAGGTGGCGATCATGGCCGCGTTCAGCTCGTGCCCGTACAGCGACTCCTTGCGCTTCTGGCCGGGGTTGACGTTCGCAAAGTCGTGGTTCTCGAAGCAGCGCATCCAGTGAAACCCGCGCGGGTAGTCGCGCCCCTGCGCGCGCCACGCCTTCTCCAGCAGCGAGGCGGGGGACTTGCCCTCCAGCATCGAGACGATCGTCCACTGCGTGTAGAACCCGTAGGAGAGATCGAACGCCGCGATCTGGTCATCACCCTTCAATCCCTCGCACATCATGAACACGTCCGACTTCAGCGCCTTGCAGCGGCGGTACCCTTCCTCCCAGAACTCGACCGGCATCATATCCGCCACGTCGCACCGGAAGCAGTCCACGTCGTAGTCGCGGATGAAGCCTTCCATATTCGAGTAGAGGTACTCGCGCACGGCGGGCTTCGCAATGTCCAGTTCGGGGAAGGCCCAGTTGCCCAGCTTGGGCGTGCCGTCGGGATTGCGCACGATGAAGTCAGGGTGCTCCGCCAGAAACACGGCTTTCGGCCCGCAGTGGAAGTAGACGAGGTCGAACATCACCTTCATGCCCAGACGGTGCGCCTCGGCAACGAACACCTTGAGGTCTTCCTTCGTGCCGTACTCGGGATCGACGGCGAAGAAATCCTTCTGGCGATAGGGGTTCTTCGGATTGTTCAGCCGGCACGCCTTCTGGCGTCCGCTCCAGAAACGCGGGTCGGGGTCGTCGTCCGCCAGCTGGTGCGGCGTGAGGTAGACGATGTCGACGCCGTCCGCCTTGAGCTCGGGCAGTTTCGCGCGCGCGGCGGCGAACGTCCCCTCGGGCGTGAACATGCGCGTGAAGAGCTGGTACATCACGCTGCCGCGCAGGAACGCGGGGACGGCCCGCGTCCGCGAAGTGGCGGCGTCGTGCACGCTCGCGTACGTGGGATGGAACCGTCCCTCAAGGCTCTTCCCTCGATGCGACAGCCGCACGAGCGGTGCAGACGCGCCCAGCGCAGTGGCCAGACACGTCATCCCGACAATACACACCCGAAACTTCCATTCCATATCCCAATCTCGCTGACTAGTTTTAAGAACTACCATGGCCACCATCCAACCGGTCGCGTTGGTACCTGTGCAGGACGCCCGATGCGAATAATTTCATTACTCTGTTCAGCTGCGATGCGGTGGGCTTCCGTCTGCTGGAAGAGGGCGATCTGCTGTTTCAATGACTCGCGTTTACGCTTGAATGCGTCTAATAGGCTCTGATCGGCCGAAAGGTCACCTTGGGCGATTGCGAGTGCGCGTTTGAAAGAATCCAAAAGCTTATTAAGATTTTCTTTAAACTCGCCTTTTTTTGCGGCCACTATGGGGTCGTCCGATGCATATCGCGTTTTAAGCGTATCAAGCTCCGCCTTTACGCGCTGTAGTTTCGTGTAATCCAAACTAATTTCCGATGATTGCGGCACCTCCTTGGGAAGCGCTTCAAATGTCTCGGCGTTCTTCTGCGCAATCTGTAGCATTTTCAACCATTCATTCGCCTTCGTAACGCGCTTCTCACATTCGATTATGTCCGTCTCTGCAGTTTGGAGGCTCTTTTTGAGGATGGCCAATTCGGGCTCCAAGTCGATCTTGGCTCGAAACTTGTGTTGACTAGCAGACAGATCATCACTCACGCGTTTTTGCTTCACCACCTGCGGATGTATTTGCGCGAGGGCCTGTTTGCATCTTCTCATGTTCTCTTCGTCGGTATACGATTCAATCGCCTCAGCATAGGCATTGGCGAACGCCGCCGCAAGTTCCGGCGACTCTGACCTTACAGCAATTGTCATGCGGCGCAAATGCCGCGCAACAAGCTCAATCTTGGAATTCTCCCACGCCTCGACCAAATCTCTGTCTGACACCTGGGATTGCGGATAATCAGCTCGAAATTGCTGAACGGTCTTTGCAATCATCCTCTCGGAGCGCCACTCGGCGTGCCGCATGTTGAAGATTTCAGAGAAGCTTCCGCTATCTTCTAGGTCCCTGTCTTTTTCATGCGGAAGGCGCATCATAAGCTCGCACTTCGCCTCATACGGTCCGACGTACCTGCCAATAAGCAGGTACGCCGAAATGACAACAAGCACCCCAAATACGACAACCGTTCTAGATTTTCCCTTCATCCCACGCGTCCCGCCTTTGTCACTTCCGCCAGCCGTGCCTGTCGGCGAAGTCCATGTAGACGCCCCAGTCATATGGCGTGAGGTCGTGCTTGCCCGTGCGGACGTGGTAGGAGATGTCGCCTTCCTGCTGGGGCGACTCGGGCTCGGGGAAGCCGCGCGAGACGAATCCCTTCTTGCCGAAGATCGTCCAGGCGGGGCTGGCGTAGCGAGCAGTGCAGTACTCGCCAAAGGGGCCGGCATGGTAGTCCTCTGTGGCGGAGCCTATGCAGACGAGGCGCGGCGCGATAAGTGCTACGAGCATGTGCTGGTCGAAGGGGGCCTGCGCGTCGAGGTTCACCCAGCGCGTGTAGCGGCGGCAGTACCAGAACTGGTGGGAGGCGACCGACTGGACGATGTGCTCGGAGTCGGGCAGGTCGACGTGGTGCAGCTTCGCGCCGCCCGTGCCGGAGCAGCTGGAGACGGCCATCGCGAAGCGCTCGTCCCACGCGGCCGCCACGAGGGCCGTCTTGCCGCCGCGGGAGTGTCCGATCACGGCCACGTGCGAGGCGTCGATGGTCGGTTCCGTCTCGATCCAGTCGAGCACGCGGCTCGCGGCCCAGGCCCAGACGGAGAGCGCGCCCCAGGCGGTTTGGGAACGGTACTGGCGCTCCACGTCCTCGAACGCGGCGAACGCGCCGCGCGTGTTGCCGTGTTGCATGTCCGGCGCGACGTCGCTGGTGTGGAACGCGACGGTGGCGTAGCCGCGCGCGACGATCTCCTCGGCCGGCCAGAAGCCGGACTTCACCTTGCGCGTGGGGTCGATGTTCTCCGCAGGCGGGCGGTTGCAGATGAACACGAACGCCGGCGCGGGCTTGCCCACGCGCGGGATGAACGCGGTGCAGACGAAGCTGTTCGTGCCGTACTTTCCGCCGTACTCGATGCGGATGCGCTTGCGCGTCGCGGCGCCGTCCATCATCACCGCGTCCGGCTCGGCCGCGGAGAACACGAGGTGGGGAGGACGCTCGACGGGGCGGCGTCCGTACACCTCGGTCTCGAGCATCTTCTTCAGTTCCGGGCGGCGCGTGTTGCGCCATCCCGCCTCGGAGCGGGGCGTGACGCCCGGCTCGAAGAGCGGCGGGACGTTGCGCGGCTCGGCGAACTCAATGGCTGCCGCGCATATGGATGCGATGCTCGCCGCAAGGGCGAGCGTGAAGCGAGTCTGTGCGTGCATGCGGGAATTAGAGCATATTCTTATGCAGTTATACAGGGGTTATTCTAGAGAAATGTGGTATATAGTTGGTGAACCTAACTCATTTTGAGACTTCAACCTTGGTGTCAGTCTGCTCACGTGTCTTGACTGCACCCCACAGATATTCATTCGTTGCATTGTATGTGCGTTCAACCTTGAAGTTCATGTTAGATGAAGTCTTCACAATGCAGCCATTGACATAGCTGACTAGTTCAACTCCATAGAGGTTTGACTCCCAAGGAACATAAGCACCGAGCTAGACACTAGTTCCTTCAACAAACTTGTTGTTAGACTTGCATCCAGCGACTAGCAGCAAAGCGATGAGCAGAAGACGTTTCATGCTCACCAACTTTCTATGGTCTGCTTCAGTTCATCAACAAATGACTCTATCTCTTTGTTATCTATCTAGCCATCATCAAGTTTCTGACTTAGACTTTTGACTGAATCGAGAATCAGTTGCACTCTGCTTTGCCAAAGGTCAACTGTCTTCTTGCAAGATTCAACACTCGTCTTCTTCTCTTTTAGAATCTCATTCACTTTCTTCAGAATGAACTTTCTAAGCATGCAGTTCATATTACACCTTCACTTTCACTTTATACAAAATCTAGATTCGTCCAGATGTCAACAATCTCTTGCAACTTACGCTCAATGCATGACTTCTATGTGTTGTTCAGATAAGGACCATTCTCTATGTCATTGTTCAACACAAGCA
>JAFRNO010000416.1 GCA_017430155.1 Kiritimatiellia bacterium
CGAGGTCCTTGGGGTTCTGTCCGTAGTAGTGCCAGCTCATGAAGTCGGGCGCCACGCCTGCGGTACGGCAGGCCGCGAGGAGTTCCTTCATGTAGTCGGTCGGGCAGCCGGCGAAGGCGGGCCCGCCGATGTTGAGGTGCGGGAACTCCGACTTGAGTCGCTTGAGGCAGGTCACGTAGAGGTCGATGAACTCGGCCTTCGTGCCGCGCCAGCAGGCCCTGACGTTGGGCTCGTTGTAGATTTCCCAGTTCGCGATGTCCCACTTGAAGCCGTTGCCCCAACCCTGCGTGTAGTGGCGCACGATGCCGGCGAGCGACTCGGCGTAGCGCGCGTGGTCGGGCGGGTTGCGCGCGTTGAAGAACCACTTGCCCGTGTGCTCGATGGAGGTGCCCATGCGGTAGAAGATCTTCATGCCGATGTTCTGCGCGAGCTCGAGCACGTGGTCGGTCGGCTCGAACACGTAGTTGCGCGGGTCCGCAGGGTCGAGGTGCTCGAGGGGGAAGAGGTACTGCGTGTCGACGATGCGCTGTCCGTCGTTGATGAGCGCCCAGTCGTGCGTGCGCGCGGCGGTGAGGTGGAGGGCGGCGAGGTCCTTGTCGTCGTTCTCCAGGCTGCGCGGGTACGAGCGCGGACCATAGCCGGAACAGTGCAACCACTTGTTGATGCGTCCCGTGGGAACGGTGAAGTCGATGGTCGCGGTGGGCGCCGCGCCGCAGGCCGTGGCGCCCGCGAGGGCGAGCGCGCCGAGGAGTGTTGTTGTTTTCATACCGCGTAGTTTACCGCATTTCACCGCCGTTGTCAAAGCGGGCGGGGTGGGGCCGACATTCCCCTCACGGGCTCCTGTTTTTTTGGTATACTAGTGCCGGAAAGGAAAAAGACATTATGAAGAGCATCATGGCAGGACTGCTGGCGGCGATGGCGCTGGCCGGGTGTGTGAGCGTCGATCCCGCGCTGACGGGTCCGGAGTGGAAGCCCATCGGCAAGCGCAAGGTGCGCGCCGTCCTGTGGGGCGTCACGCACAACCACGCGAAGGGCAAGTTCGACGCGATGCGCCTCCTCAAGGACGACTTCGAGATCGTGGGCGTGGTGGACAACTCCGCCTCGAAGGTGATGCGGATGGCCGAGCCCAACCTCAAGCACTACGAGAAGTACCCGAAGTACACGCCCGAGCAGGTGCTGAACGAGGTGAAGCCCGACCTCGTGGTGATCGAGGTCTCGAACCAGGAGCTCGTGGACGTGGCGAAGCAGTGCGCCGAGGCCGGCATCCCGATGCACATGGACAAGCCGCTCGGCTTCACGAAGGAGGGTTTCCAGTACGTCTCGGACGTCTGCCGCGCGCGCAACATCCCGCTCCAGACCGGCTACATGTTCCGCGTGAACGGCGCGATCCAGTTCGCGTGCAAGGCCGCGCACGACGGGGTGATCGGCGAGGTGTTCGCGATCGACGCCGACCTCAACCACTCCTACGGCGGCAAGAAGTATCCCGAGTACTGCGGCACCTATCCGGCGGGCACGGCCTACCTGCTCACCTGCCACATCATCGAGTACGTGTTGCCGCTCATGAACGAGGTGGCGCCCGACTACGTGCGGACGTGGGAGATGCCCGCGCCCGGCGACCCGGAGGGGACGCCCAGCCACACGTTCACGCTCATGAAGTGGCCGCGCACCACCTGCACCGTGACCGTCTGCTCCAAGGGCACGCAGTCGCGCCGCCACCTGCGCATCGACGGCTCGGACGGCACGATCGAGATCGAGCCGATCGAGGACTTCCGCAAGGTGAAGCACGACACGGGCGAGGAGGGCGGCAAGGCCAAGAAGGCCGTCGATCCGCGCATCATCGCGCGCCTCTACCTGAAGAAGGACAAGCCGCCCTACAAGAAGGGCCTCAACGAGCTCGACTTCGGCATCATGCAGGACCGCTACTCCGACCAGCTGAAGGAGCTCGCGGAGATCATCCGCGGCGAGAAGCCGAACCCGCAGTGGCTCTACGACCACGACCTGCTCGTGCACGACGTGTCGCTCAGGGCGTGCAACCTCCAGCCTTGATGGCGGTCGGTGTGGCGGCGATTCTTCACGTGCGAACATGTCTACACGTGCGAACATGTCAAAAGAGGTAATCTGCTTTTTCCAGTCGTGCGGCCGCCACGAGATTCGGCGGCTGGAGGGCGTGTATGCGTTCGCACGGCGGCGCGGCTGGCACATTCTCGTGATCGACCATGTGCAGCAGCATGCCTCCGTCAGGCGCATACTCGACTTCTGGCGTCCGGCCGGCTGCATCGTGGAGGGCGTGATCGACGAGGCCGTCATCACGCCTCAGACGTTCAGCGGGATTCCGCTCGTGTTTTGCGACGTGAGCCCGTCCGTGTTCGGCAAGCGGGCATGGGAACGACGGGCGGCGTTCGTGAAGCACGACTCCGCAGCCACGGCACGGCTCGCGTTTCGCGAGTTGGCGGCACTTGCCTGGCGCGACTGCGCATACGTCGGCTTCCTGGAGCCGACATACTGGAGCCATGAGCGGGCGGAAACCTTTCGGGACGCCGTGGACCGGATCGGGAAACGTGGACACCTGTTCCCGCACGCGGAGGATTGGCCGTTTGCCGACGCGCTTGACTTCCAGACGCGCCTGCGCGTGTGGCTGGATGGCCTGCCCAAACCATGCGGGATACTGGCGGCCAACGACTTCATGGGCGAGCAGGTGGTCGTGGCGTGCCGGAATCTGGGCATTGACATTCCGCATCAGGTCGCGCTGGTGGGCGTCGACAACGAGGAGTTGCGCTGCGAGAACCTGCGGCCGACGCTGACGAGCGTGGAGCCGGACTTCGTGAAGGCGGGGCAGCTGGCGGCGGAACTGCTGGACGAGCTGATCGCGGGGCGGGCCGCGCCGGGCGTTTGCCGGCTCTTCGGTCCCTCGCGCGTCGTGCGGCGCGCGTCCACGGCCGTGACGACGGTCCGGAACCGCGCGGTGACGCATGCGCTCGAGCGGATTCGGCTGGAGGCGTGCCGCGGATTGCGGGCGGCGGACGTGCTGGCCGCGATGGGCGGTTCGCGGAGCGCGGCGGAACGGCTTTTCCGGCAGGTGACGGGATGTTCGGTCCTGGAGAAGATCGAGGAGCGGCGGTATGAGGAGGCTCAGGCGCTGCTGGCCCGCTCCGACGTGAAGATCGACGCCATCGCGGACTTCTGTGGCTACCGTTCGGGATCCTTCCTGCGCAAGCGGTTCAAGGAGAGGACCGGGATGACCATGCAGGAGTGGCGACGCAATCGCGGCTAAGAAATTTCCGCAAATGAATCGGTCCGGAACGGCCTGATGTGGTAAGATAACGCGCGCCGGAAACGGGTCGGGTCGATTCGGCGACGGCAAACGAAGAGGCATCCATGAACATCAACAAGATCAATCCGGCGACGCTGAAGATCACCGACATGCGCTTCGCCGACATCGACGGCGCGCCCAAGCGCTGCACGCTGATGAAGCTCTACACGAACCAGGGGCTCGTCGGCTACGGCGAGGTCCGCGACGCCTCCAGCCGCACGTACGCGGCGATGCTGAAGAGCCGCATCCTCGGCGAGAACCCCTGCAACGTGGAGAAGGTGTTCCGCCGCATCAAGCAGTTCGGCGGCGACTCGCGCCAGGCGGGCGGCGTCTGCGCGGTGGAGCTCGCGTGCTGGGACCTCTGCGGCAAGGCGTGGGGCGTGCCCGTGTGGCAGCTCCTCGGCGGCAAGTGGCGCGACGAGATCCGCTGCTACTGCGACACCGATTCCGAAGGCGGCGGACGCGACATGGGCCAGGCCCTCAAGGCGCGCATGGAGATGGGCTTCACGTTCCTCAAGATGGATCTCGGCATCGAGCTCCTGATGAACGTCAAGGACGCCCTCGTCGCGCCCCTCGGCTACCTCGACTACATGAAGAAGATGAAGCACGTCGTCCAGACGCCGC